>NZ_JBFUGQ010000002.1:0-100000 GCF_056402835.1 Polaromonas sp. P3_B4 | reverse complement strand
GCATCGCCTTTTTCATAAAAGACATGGCCTTCTTCGCGTGCCAGAGCGGCTTCCAGCGATTGTTCAATCGCGCGGGTGTCCAGCGCGCCAGCGGGTCGCTGCTGCCACTCGACCGGCACCATCAAGGCCGCCTGCTGGGCCTGCCACCAGGTTTTACCCACCACGGCAAAGCCGGCAGTAGAGCCCGCATAGGCCGGCAGCCGCACCAGGCGCTCCACACCCGGCAAGGCCAGCGCCGTATTGACCTGGATCGCACCCGCTGAACCGCCCAGCATGGGACAAAGCCGGATCGCCGCATACACCATGCCCGGCAACCGGACATCGAGGCCAAAAACAGCCGTGCCATTGACCTTGGCAGGTAAATCCAGCCGCGGGGCGCTGCGCCCTATCAGCTTCCAGTCCCCGCGGCTTTTGAGTGTCACGTCGCCCGGCGGAGTCGCTGCGGCAAATTTCGCCAGTTCACCGTAGTGGGATGAGGGACCTGAAGGGTGCGAAATCACGCCGTTTTTGACTGTGAGCTCATCCACCGGCAATTTCCAGTCCAGCGAGGCGGCCCCCAGCAGGGATGCCCTGGCCGTGGCAGCGGCCAGCCGCACCACGTCCCAGGCATCCGCCAGGCTTGAGGAACCCCCTGTCGCGTTGATGCCGAGCTCACGGGCGACCTTGCCCATCATCCACTCGCCGATCCTGACCGGAGTAGGGCGAACCCTGGGGGCGCCTTCTTTGGCAAAGTCATCGACGTCCAGTGGGTGAAAAGGCAGGCTGCCCACCAGCATCGCGACATTACCGTAAATGGCATCAGAACCCGCCTGCGCCACGGTCACCCGCTGCAGCGGCACGTCAAGCTCTTCGGCCACCAGCATGGCCAGCGCCGTGTGCACGCCCTGGCCCATCTCGCTGCGCGGCATGGCCAGCACCACACCGCCGTCCGCCCGTATCTTGACCCAGCCATTGAACACCGCGCCATCAAGCTCGGGAATGCTCGCAGGCCAGGGCTTGGCCGGGCTGCCCAGCCGGGAGCGCGCCGGCAACAGGCTCCAGCCCACCAGCAATGCGCCTGCCGCACCGGTTGCACTGAGCAGCCAGGCTCTTCTCTTCATGAGGACGTGGCCCCCACGCTTTTCGCTTCGCGTAAGGCGCTGCCCCTTTTTTGCATATTCCGGGGCTCGTTTCCTTGGGGCGGCCCGGCGGAAAATTGAGCCCTAGGTGTTGGGCCCTTGCCGCCGGGCGCCATGCCGGCCGCGCGCTTGATGGCCACCCGGATCCGCTGGTAAGTGCCGCAGCGGCAGATATTGGTCATGGTGGCATCGATGTCCGCATCTGTCGGCTTGGGGATTTTGTCGAGCAGGGCGGCGGCCGCCATCAGCATGCCCGACTGACAATAGCCGCATTGGGGCACCTGTTCGGCAATCCAGGCGACCTGCAGGGCGTGGGGCTTGTCCGGCGCACCCAGCGCTTCAATGGTCTGAATGCGCTTGCCCACCACAGCGGACACCGGGACGACGCAGGACCGCACCGCTTCGCCGTCCACCCGCACCGTGCAGGCGCCGCACGCGGCCACGCCGCATCCGAACTTGGTGCCCGTCATGTTCAGCACGTCGCGCAGCAGCCAGAGCAAGGGCATGCCGGGGTCGGCGTCGGCCTGAACGGCCCGGCCATTGATTTGCAGTTCCAAGGTCCCTCCTTCAGCGATCGAATCGCCGGAACGGACGACTATATCGGCGAGGCGTGGCAAGCGATAGGGCGCAGATGCGACACCGGCCACCCACGTAATAACTTGTATTTAACGGATGGCACGTATGTGGCCAAGGGTGGGCTTGCGGGGCCGATGAAGAGCCTATAAAGAAACCGCGTCACGGCAGGGGCGGATAATCTGCCCCCTTATGGCACTTATTACCTTACTGGACGCCCAACTCGCTTTTGGGCACGTCGCACTGCTGGATCACGCAGATTTTTCCCTTGAAACCAACCAGCGCATCGGCCTGATCGGACGCAACGGCACGGGCAAGTCGTCCCTGCTGAAAATTCTCGCCGGCCTCGAAAAACCCGATGACGGCACGCTGCAACTGCAACAGAACCTGCGTATTGCCTACGTGCCGCAGGAACCCAGCCTGGACCCGCATGCTACGGTTTTTATAGCTGCCAGCGCAGGACTGGCGCGCACAAGGCATGTAGTTGAGCAATATCTCGCAGCCGACGAAAACACCGACCTGGACGCCCTGCAGTCGGAAATCGAGGCGCTGGACGGCTGGACCTGGGAGCAGCGGGTCGAGGAAACCCTGCACCGCCTGCACCTGGACAAGGACGCCATCGTCGGCTCGCTCTCGGGCGGTACCAAAAAACGCGTGGCGCTGGCCCAGGCGCTGGTCGCCAAACCCGACGTGCTGCTGCTCGACGAGCCGACCAACCACCTGGACCTCGATTCCATCGCCTGGCTGGAGGACCTGCTTGTCAATTTCAACGGCAGCATCATCACCATCACGCATGACCGGGCCTTCCTGGACCAGGTCGCCACCGTCATCGTCGAGCTCGACCGCGGCAAACTGAACAGCTACCCCGGCAATTTTGCCCAGTACCTGGTGCAAAAAGAAGAGCAGATGGCCCAGGAAGCCGTCATCAATGCCAAGGCCGACAAGCTGCTGGCGCAGGAAGAGGTGTGGATCCGCAAAGGTGTCGAAGCGCGCCGCACCCGCAGCGTGGCCCGCATTGGGCGCCTCGAAGCCCTGCGCGACAACCGTGCCGCACGGCGTGATGCGGTGGGCCGCGTCAACCTGGATGTCTCCAGCGGCGAGAAGAGCGGCAAGATCGTCGCCGAGCTCACCGACGTGAGCAAGAGCTTCGGCCATCCCGGTTCGGAAAAGCTCATCGTCAACAAGTTCACCGGCACGCTGCTGCGCGGCGACAAGGTCGGCCTGCTCGGACCCAACGGCGCCGGCAAGACCACGCTGCTCAAGCTCATCCTGGGCGAGCTGCAGCCCGACGTGACGAATCCGCCCGGCAAGATTCGCCAGGGTGCCAACCTGCAGGTCGCGTACTTTGACCAGATGCGCGACAGCCTGGACCTGGACGCCACCCTGGAAGACTTCATCAGCCCCGGCAGCGAGTGGGTCGAAATCAACGGCCAGAAAAAACACGTCAAGAGCTATTTGACCGACTTCCTGTTCTCGCCCCAGCGCGCAAATTCACCGGTGCGCACCCTGTCAGGCGGCGAGCGCAACCGGCTGCTGCTGGCGCGCCTGTTCGCGCGGCCGGCCAACGTGCTCGTGCTCGATGAGCCCACCAACGACCTGGACATCGACACCCTCGAATTGCTGGAAGACCTGTTGCAAAACTACGAAGGCACGGTGTTCCTGGTCAGCCACGACAGGCGCTTCCTGGACAACGTGGTCACCAGCACCATTGCCTATGAAGGTACGCCCGAGAACCCGGGCTTCTGGCGTGAGTACGAAGGCGGCGTGACGGACTGGATCACGCAATCCAAACGCGCAGCGCAGATCACCGGTGCCAACAAGCCCGCCAGCAGCCCCGCCGGCAGCAAAACTTCAAGCAAAACAAGCCCGCAGCCCAATAAGGACGAGCGCGAGCCGCTATCAAAAAAGAAGCTGAGCTACAAGGAGCAGCGCGAGCTCGACGGCCTGCCGGCGCTGATCCAGCAATTGGAGTCGCAGCAAAAAGCCATCGAGCAGGAGCTCTATGACGGAACGCTCTACACCACGAATGCCAAACGGGCGGCGGAACTCAACGCGCGCAACAGCAAGATCGAGGAAGAGCTGATGGCCGCACTGCAGCGTTGGGAAACGCTGTCGTCTTAACGCGCCGGCTTCGCGTGTTTCCGGCGCGGTCAGTGTAGTCAAGCCTCGCGCCTACAAGAAAAATAGGCGCGAACGCAGGGACCGGCGGCACCAAATACATCTCCTTACGCTAAAGTGGCCTGCACCATGCAGACCACTTCCCGCGCCCTTCCCGGCATCCGCTTGATCCCGCACACAGGCTGGCGCGCGTTGCAGGGGCTGGCCATGGCCTTCGCCGCTCTTTGGATTGCGGGTTGCGCCTCGCTGCCCAGCGAGGTTGACCGCCCGGTTTCCACGGCACTGGCCAACCCGGCCGAAACGCGCCTGGGCAGTCTGGTGGCAGCCCGTGCGGCCAAGGCGGGAACACGCAACGACTCGGGGTTCGCGCTGGTGGGTGACGCCGAGCTGGCTTTCACCAGCCGCATGACGCTGATCAAGGCAGCGCAAAAGACACTGGATATCCAGTACTACGCGATCTTTGCCGACGAAACCACTGAACGCATGTTTGACGCGCTGCGCGAGGCGGCCGGCCGCGGCGTGCGCATCCGCATCCTGCTGGACGACTTCAACACCTCGGGCAAAAACGCGCAGGTGCTGAAGCTGGCGTTTGAAAAAAACATCGAGCTGCGCCTCTTCAACCCCCTGCCGGGCGGCCGTGGCTCGCTGATGTTCCGAATCCTGGGCAACCTCAAGGACACGGCGCGCATGCAGCGGCGCATGCACAACAAGATTTTTGTGGCGGACAACGCGGTGGCCATTACCGGCGGACGCAACCTGGGCGAAACCTACTTCGGCCAAAGCACCGGTACCAATTTTGTGGACATCGACGTGTTGGCGGCCGGCCGCATCGCGCAAGATCTGTCGCGCAGCTTTGACCAGTACTGGAACAACCCGCTGGCATACCCGGTGCAGTCGCTGATGACCGAAAAGGAAATCGACGCACTCAAGCGCAAGCCGCCGGCCCCTGAAAACCGTTCTTCTCCCGCAGGCACGGCACAGGCCGCTACCCTCCAGGCGGGTGACGGCGCGGTACCCCCCTCAACCCGGCCGGAACGGGCGACCTCTGCATTGCCGACGCTGCCGGATTCGACCGACCTGCGGCTCTTAACCTGGACCTGGGCACCCTCGGTGCTGCTGGTGGACAAGGCGTCCAAGATCGCCGCCGACGCCGACACCACTGAAGAATCGCAGGACACCACGGTCGACGGGCTGCTGCAACTGATGTCGCAGGCCAAAAACAACCTGCTGATCGTTTCGCCGTACTTCGTGCCCGGCGAACGCATGATGAAGCAGTTTGCCGACCTCCGGCAACGCGGTATTCGTGTGCGGGTGCTCACCAACTCACTGGCATCCAACGACGCGCCGGCTGCCCACGTCGGTTACGCGCGCTACCGCAAGGCCTTGCTGGAGATGGGCATCGAGATTTACGAAATGCGCGCCGAGCAGGAAGGCTCTTTCAGCAGCTTCGGCTCGGCAGCGATCGCGGGGGGATCCACGGGCGGTTCCACCGGCGGCTCACGTGCCAGCCTGCATTCCAAGGTCGTCGTCATGGACGACCGGATGCTGGTCGTGGGCTCCATGAACCTGGACCTGCGCTCGCAGCTGCAAAACAGCGAAGTGGCCATCGTCATCCGCAACCGCGCCATCTCGGCCGAAGCCACGCGGCTGATCGAACCTACGCTGGCGTCGGGCGCCTACCGGGTCGAGCTGGAGAACAGCCGGCTGGTCTGGCGCGCGCCGCAGGGCTCGCCCCTCAAGGACTCCATGATCGAGCCGGATGCCAGTTGGGGACTGCAACTGATGCTCAAGCTGATCGGGCCCTTTGCGCCGGAAGAGATGCTTTAAAGATCGGGGCTTTGGCTCATCAAGCGGCCGCTGCAGCCTTTTGAATGGCTTCCCGGTGGGCGCCCGACTCGTCCTGAAACCCTGATTTCTGGTTTACATGACGCCCCTGCCGCGCTGCGCCCTGTCTTCCGGCGTGCAGCGGCGCAGCCGGCCGGGCGGCACCCAGCAGATCGGCCAGGCAATTGGGGCGGCCGCGTGCGCCGCTGGCCAGGTAGTCGGCCAACAGTGCGCTGAGCACCTCTGCGCTGACCAGGCCCCGCACTGCGGTGAGATGCTCAAACAGCAAATCCACCAGTTTCTCAGGTGCGAACTCATGGGTTTTACCGGTGCTGGCCCAGAGCCAGTCGCTGAAATGCAGAAAATGGCCGAATGCCGAGCCCGGTGCCAGGAGCAGCTGGAGCCCCCGTGCAAAACGCCCTGAGTTGGCCAGCATTTCCCAATACCGTGCGAAGCGGTTGATGCGCTGCATGGTGACAAAGTCAATCGTGGAGCTCTGCAAAATCGTGTACGGCGTCTGCGGGTCATACGCCATGGCGAACTCCGCCGTGTGCCGGGTAATCGGAGTGCCGCGCAAGCGCTTCAGGATGCCGAACTGGATTTCATGCGGCGCCAGTTCATGCAGGCGATCAAAACCCTCGGCGAAGCTCTCCAGCGTCTCGCCGGGCAAACCGAAGATCAGGTCTGCGTGCACATGGGCCTGGCTCTCGTTCACCAGCCAGCGCAAGTTGTCCGCGGTCCTGGCGTTGTCCTGCTTGCGCGAAATGCGCTGCTGCACCTCGGGGTTGAAGCTCTGGATACCGACTTCAAACTGCAGCGAACCTGCCGGGAACTGTGCAATCAGCACTTTGAGCCGGTCGGGCAGGCTGTCGGGCACCACTTCAAAATGCACGAACAGGTCAGGCGCCATCCGGTCCAGGAAAAACTGCAGGATGCGCACCGAGTTCTCGACCTTCAGGTTGAACGTGCGGTCCACAAACTTGAAGTTGCGTGCGCCGCGCCGGTAGAGTGCGTCCATCCCGGCCATGAACGCGTCCAGATCGAAAGCCCAGGCGGTCTTGTCGAGCGAGCTCAGGCAAAACTCGCACTTGAAGGGGCAGCCGCGCGAGGCTTCGACATACAGCAACCGTTTGGCAAGGTCTTCGTCGGTGTATTCGCCATAAGGCAAGGCCAGCGCCTCCAGTGCCGGCTGCTCCCCCGCAACGACCTTCATCAGCGGTTGCGGGCCCTCGAGCAAGGCACGGCAGAGCTTGGGAAAACTCACATCGCCCCAGCCGGTGACCACATGGTCGGCCAGGCGGCAGATTTCCTGTTCGCCCGTCTCGTAACTGACCTCGGGTCCGCCCAGCACCACCTTGATGCCGGGCCTCAGGGTTTTGAGCAGGCGCACGACCTGGGTGGTTTCCACCACGTTCCATATATAAATGCCGAGGCCGATGACTTCAGGATCGAGCGCCAGCAACTCCTCGACGATCTGCATGGGCCGTTGCTGGATCACAAATTCGCGCAGCAACGTTTGTGCGCGAAGGCCGGGGCCGCCATGCAGGTCCATATTGGCCAGCAGGTAGCGCAGGCCCAGCGAAGCGTGGATGTACTTCGCGTTGAGGGTGGCGAGGACAATGCGCGGCATGCCCCTATTATCTGGGCTGACTCTGAAAACGGCTGTAATAAGGCAGCGTGAAAACGGACTAACCGTCATCGAGCGATGCCCGCACGCTGTCTTGCCTCCTAGCCTTCCAGGAACTAATCTCTGCGCCACCCGCTCACACTTGCACAATGAATGCCCTGCGTTTTCCGTTTGCCAAGCTAGCCGCTACATTTTTGATAGCTGCTTGCGCAATCCCCGTGCCCGCCAGCGCCCAAAAGGCCTTTAGCGACATTCTGGGCAAAGGCACCCCGGGCACAACCGGTGCGGTGGTCACAACGGAGCAGGTCAGTGCCGAACTGCTGGCCTGGGCGCCGCAAGGCGTGGAGCCCGGCAAGCCGGTCTGGGTGGGGCTGCGGCTCACGCACCAGCCCGAATGGCATACCTACTGGAAAAACTCCGGTGATTCCGGGCTGCCGACGCAGCTCGACTGGCAATTGCCCGCCGGCATCACTGCAGGCGATATCGCCTGGCCGACGCCCAAAAAAATCCCGATTGGCACGCTGGCCAACTACGGCTATGAAAAGGCGGTGCTGCTGCCCGTGCCTTTGACCGTGGCGCCCGGTTTCGCCGCCAGGCAGCTGGACGTCAAACTCAAGGCGTCCTGGCTGGTGTGCCGCAAGGAATGCATTCCGCAAGAGGGTGACTTTTCACTGAGCATCCCGGTGCGAAGCTCGACCGCGGCCAGCGGCCAGTTGTTTCAGGACACGTTCGCCGCCACGCCCAAAACTCTGGCCGCCGGCGCCAGCCAGGTGGCAGTCGAAGGCAAGGCGATCAGCATTTCCCTGGCCGGCTTGCCCGCTGCCCTGCAGGGCAAAACACTGGCGCTGTACCCCGAAACCGGTAGCGTGATCGAGCCCGCCGCCCCCTGGCAACAGGCTTGGCAAGGCGCGGTGTGGACGGCCCAGGTGCCCCTGTCGGGCCAGCGCACCGAAAGCCCGGCCAGCATGCCGCTGGTGGTGGCCCTGGAGAACGCCGCCTATCGCATTGACGCGCCGGTCAAAGGCCCTTGGCCTGCGCCAGCGGCTGCCACCGTCGTGCCGCCGGCACTTGAAGCGGCCTTGCGCGCCAACGCGTCGGCCGGTGCGGCACCCGTGCAAACCAGCGCACCACCGGTCGGCCTCATCGCCGCCATGCTGGGTGCATTGCTCGGCGGCCTGATCCTCAACCTCATGCCCTGTGTGTTTCCGGTGCTGGCCATCAAGGTGGTGGGTTTTGTGCAGGTGAAGGACCAGGCCACGCGCCTGACCACCGGCCTGGCTTACACCGTGGGCGTTATGGTGTCTTTCCTGGCGCTGGGTGCACTGCTGCTGGGTTTGCGCGCCGCGGGCGAGCAACTCGGCTGGGGCTTTCAGTTGCAAAACCCGGCGGTAGTGGCATTGCTGGCGGCGCTGTTCACCTTGTTGGGGTTGAACCTGGCGGGCCTGTTTGAATTCGGCAATGTCCTGCCGGGCCGGCTCGCCGGCTGGCAGGCGAAAAATCCCACCGTCAACGCATTTTTGTCGGGTGTCCTGGCCACCGCCATTGCATCGCCCTGCACCGCTCCTTTCATGGGCGCCTCGCTGGGCTATGCGGTGGGGCTTCCGGCGCTTGAAGCGCTCGCGATTTTCGCGGCCATCGGTATAGGTATGGCATCGCCTTATCTGGCGGCGAGCGCCATACCGGCCGTGGCAAGAATGCTGCCGCGTCCCGGCCCCTGGATGGTGACCTTCAAGCAGCTGATGGCTTTCCCGATGTTTGCCACAGTCGCCTGGCTGGTCTGGGTGCTGGGCCAGCAAAGCGGCATCGACGGCGCGGGTGCACTGCTGGCCTTGCTGGTGTTGATGGCACTGGCGATCTGGGCCTTTACCCTGCGCGGCACGGCACGCACGCTGCTGGCAACCTTTTCCGTGGCGCTGGGTGCGCTGGGGCTGTGGGCCATTGGCCCGAACATCACCAAACCTGCGGCCCTGGTGTCGGCAACACCGGCAGTGGGCGGTTGGCAAGCCTGGGAGCCGGGCCGGGTTGACCAGCTCACCGCGCAAGGGCAAAGTGTGTTCGTGGATTTCACCGCCGCCTGGTGCGTGACCTGCCAGTACAACAAAAAGACCACCCTCTCGAATGCCTCGGTTCTGGCCGACATCGAAACGAAGAACGTGGCGCTGTTGCGTGCCGACTGGACGCGGCGCGACCCGGCAGTGACAGCGGCACTGAAGCAACTGGGCCGCAACGGTGTACCGGTATATGTGATTTACAAGCCCGGCCGCGCGCCGCTCGTGCTGTCGGAGATTTTGTCGGTGGACGACATGAGGGCCGAACTGGCCAAGCTGTAAAGAACCTGTTGTCGTGTTGTTGATTATTTCTTCCTGAAGGAGTTCAAGCCATGTTGAATACCCCTCTGCAGCCCGTCCGGGCACTTACCCGCCGCAACTTTTCCGGCGCTCTCGTTGCCGCCCCCTGGCTGGCGTCGGCCGCCTTTTCCGTGCAGGCGGCCACAGCAAGTGTCGGCCAGGCAGCCCCCGACTTTTCAGCCCCCGACACGGCTGGCAAGACCCGCAACCTGGGCGATTACAGAGGCAAGCTGGTGGTGCTGGAATGGACCAATCCGGGCTGCCCTTTTGTGCGCAAGCACTACAGCGGCAACATGCAAGGCCTGCAAAAGGAGTTCACCGCCAAAGGCGTGGTGTGGCTGTCCATCAACTCCACGGAGGCCGAAAGCAGCGACTACCTGGCGCCGGCCAAACTGGCCGGCTGGATGGCCGAGAAACAGGGCCAGCCGACTGCGACACTGATGGACGATTCAGGCAGGATCGGCCAGCTTTACGGCGCCAAGACGACACCGCACATGTACATCATCAGTCCGCAGGGCCAGCTGATTTACGCAGGCGGTATTGACAGCATCCCTTCTGCCCGCGTTGACGATATCAAGACCGCCACCAATTACGTGCGCCAGGGCCTGACCGAAGCGCTGGGCGGCAAGCCCTTGAGCGTAGCAACCAGCCGGGCTTATGGCTGCTCCGTCAAATACAAGGCATGAACCAGCCATGAACCCCTTGCCACCTGCGGAGCGCATGCCGCATATCCTCAACCACTGCCGCACCATCGCGGTGGTGGGCTTGTCGCCCAAGCCTCACCGCGCCAGCTTTGATGTGGCGCGCTACATGCAGGCCAATGGCTACCGCATCATCCCGGTCAACCCGAACGCCGCCGAGGTGCTTGGCGAAAAGGCCTATTCGACGCTGACCGAAGCCGCGCAGCACGAAAAGATCGACCTGGTGAACTGCTTTCGCAACAGCGAAGATATTCCGCCAGTGGTCGACGAAGCCATTGCGATAGGCGCCAGGGCCGTGTGGATGCAGCTCGGAATTTCCAACGCCACGGCAGCTGCGAAGGCGGAAGCGGCGGGCTTGCTGGTGGTACAGGACCACTGCCTCAAGATTGACCACCGGGTGCTGCTATCCCGCGGACTGTTGCACCCGATTGCCCAAGTGGGCGCGGCTTCCGCCTGAGCTTGCCCCTGCAGCCGGCGGCAGCCCGGGAAAGCCATGCTTGCGCGGCGCGGCGCAGCCGCTGAAAATGCCCCATGTCCTTGCGCACGGCACCCATCTCCCTTCCCGCACCAGCCATTTCTCCTTCCATTTTTTCATTCTTCCGCCCTCCCTTGCTGCTGGCCCTGGCTGCATTGGCCGGGTGCGCCAGCCAGGCGCCCACGCACAAGGGCGAAGCACAGGCCGCCCCGATGGCCGCCAGCGAGATCGGCCAGTCGGACGTGAACCGCATGGCCACCCTGGGCATGCGCGATAACCTGGAGGGTTTGCTGCGCCTGGCCGACAAGCTGTACCGGCGCAACCCGGCGGAATGGCGGAAAACCAGTACGCTCGGGCGCGACGCGGCCCTTGCCCAGCTGCGCGTGGCGGTCGATACCCGTACGCCCTGGCCCGAACTGCAGGGCAAGCGCGACATCGCCGCGCTGTCGCTGGCGCTGGGGCCCGACTTCAAGGGCGACCGCGTGGCGGCGTTCATTTATGCCAGCGCCGACATGGTGGTCACGGCCCACGGCGGGAAAACAGCGTATTACCTGACCGACAGCCTGGATGCGCAATACATCTACAACGCCGCCCGCAACATTGAAATCGCCGTATGGATGCTGTCCAACCGGCGCAATGCCGCAGGCCAGCCCTTGCTGCTGGCCGATGAAATCACCGAGCGCGAGCGCAACCTGAGCTTTGAGCGCGAGTTCGGCAAAATCATTGGCCGGCTGGATCTGCTGGCCTCAGTGCTGACGGAGAAGTACCGGCGCGCGGTGATCACCTATGTTCAGAACTTGCTGGGCGGCACGTTCCTCCAGTTCTTGCCCGTCAGGTAGGTTCACCCCCTTCTCGGCTCACTGCGTGTAGCCGGATCCCCCCTTGCAGGGGGCGGCCGCTGCGGCCCGGCAAAGCCGGTTCCGCGCGGCCACTGGATGGGAGAGAGGTTTCCGGCGCGGGGCGATCCTGGGCGGAGACAATAGGCTTTTGCCAATCGTTTTTCCGGAAGCCTCCATGCCCGACAACTATTTGCCCGAAGTCAGAAACCAGTATGAGGCGCTGCCTTATCCGCCCTGCAATCCGCAGGACGACCACAAGCGCCTGGTGCGGACCTGGCTGGAAGATTTGCCCATGATCAATCACTATTGCTTTGCGGGGAAGCAGTCGTTCCAGAATGGCTTTCGTGCGCTGGTGGCAGGCGGCGGCACCGGCGACGCCACCATTTTCCTGGCCGAGCAGTTGCGCGACACCGACGCACAAATCGTGCATCTCGACATGAGTGGAGCCAGCATCGCACTGGCGAAGGAGCGCGCGCAGATTCGCGGGCTGGCAAACATCACCTGGGTTCACGATTCATTGCTGAACCTGCCGGCCCTGGCGGCAGAGCTCGGCACCTTCGACTACATCAATTGCAGCGGCGTGCTGCACCATCTGGCCGATCCCGATCTGGGATTCAAGGCGCTGCGCAGCGTGCTCAAGGACGATGGCGCCATCGGACTCATGGTGTATGCCACCACGGGCCGCACCGGCGTGTACCAGATGCAGGAACTCATGCGCCTGGTCAACGGCGACGAGGCGGATGCGCAGCGGAAAATCGCCAACACGCGCGACTTGCTGGCTAGCCTGCCCGCCACCAACTGGTTCAAGCGCAGCGAAGACCTGCACCACGACCACAAGATGGGCGACGCAGGCATCTACGACCTGCTGCTGCATTCGCAGGACCGCTCATACAGCGTGGGCGAGCTGTTTGACTGGCTGGGCGGCGAAGCGCATGGCGCAAAGAGCGGACACGGCATGCACCTGGAGTTCACCGATGTACAGCGCGGCCTTTCGCCTTATTTGCCGCACATGGTGCTGGGAAGCAAGCCGCCGGCCATGGCCGCGGCATTGCGCAAACTGCCGCGGCGCAAGCAGTACGAAATGGCCGAACTGATGGCCGGTACCCTCATCACCCATTCGCTATACGTCACGCACGGTGACACTTGCAAGGCGCCCTATGGCGATGCGGAATACGTGCCGTTTTTCTACCACGAGCCCCTGACCGGCGAACTTGCCGCGCAGGTGTTCGGCAGCAACCGGGGCCAGCCCTTCATGCTCAGGCACCAGCATTCAGGCATCGCGGTCATGGTCAATCCCGGAAAATACGGCGCGAAGATTCTTTCGCTGGTGGATGGCCAGAGGAGTTTTGGCGAAATCTTCGACCAGTTCCGCGCTGCATGGCAAGGCAAGGCCGCGGCACCCGACAATGCCACGCTGTTTGCCGACTTCGCCGAATCCTTTGGCACACTGGCTGCCCTCGACAGGCTGCTGCTCAGGCATCCCTCGGCCGGCCCGTTAGCGGCCGGATAAGCATCCCGTCAGGGGTCCGGCCGGGCGGCACTCATGCGGCCGAGCCGGACAATTTGGGTGCCGCCAGGGGCTCTGTGGTCTGCAGATCCACCACCAGCACAAGCTCTCCGCCAAACCTGCCGATGCCCAGGCCACTCATCAGGCGTTGTTCTTCCTCGGCTGTGGCCATGCGCAGGAAGCACAGGGCCTGTTGCTTGCCGGCGTGGGAGGCCGGCAGGATATTGAGCTGGGTGACGGAGCCAAAACGGGAACACATGTTTCTCAGGACCGTTTGCAAAGTGTCGATATCGGGGCATTGCTGCAATTGATCGAGTTCAAGAGGGGGCATTTGTGCTTCGCTGAAGAGGAAAGATCACGAAAATCGGGAAACCTGAGGAGGCAGGAGCGATGGGCGATGAGAGGTGTTGCAGCATGCAACGCGCTACCGCCAGGTACGGTGAGGCAGCGACAGAGAGCAGCGTAGGACAAATTCGCTTCCGGGTACGCAACAGAACGTTTTGCAACGCTTTATGGTCAACACTTGCAAATCTCACACGCCGCTGACGCTAATTCACGGCGCTATGCATCAGCATCAAAGGCTGTAGTTTGAAAAGCAGGTGTTGCTCCCGTGTCCGTTTCCACTGTCGATCCAGCGTTTGCGCTGCACGTCCTGCCGCAGGGTGGCGAAGAGCACGATGCCACGCGTCCAACCAACGCCGACCGGCTTACCCGGCTGGCGGCCCGCTCCTGCGCCACGCCGATTGCCATCATGGTGGCGATGGAAAACGGGCAGCCGGCTTTCAGGTCGGGCACCGGCTTCGCTCCGCATGAGCGTGAAGGCCTGGTGACGCTCTGCGTCGCCACGCTGGAAAACCCGCCGCGCCAGCCGCTGATACCTGCCCGTTGTGCTCCCGGCATCAACTTTTACCGCGGTGTGCCGCTGGCCGGCGGCGACGGCGTTTTGCTGGGCGTACTGGCCGTCATGGACAGGGTTCCGCGGAACCTGGACGCAGCGCAAGAGGAAGACCAGGACACGCTTGCCGGATTGATCGCTGCGCAACTGAACCTGCAGCAGCATGCGCTGCGAACCGCAGGGGCAGAAGGACATGAGGAACCTGGGGACAGCGCAGCCGGTACGGCCGGCCAGCAGACCGAAGAAGACGCCCAGCGGCTGGCCACCCGCCTGGGCATCACGCTGGAAAGCATCACCGAGGGGTTTTACACGCTGGATCCGCAATGGCGCTTTACCTACCTCAACCGGGAAGGCGCGCGGCTGCTCCGCCGACCCAGCAAGGACCTGCTGGGCAAAAGCATCTGGAAGGAATTTCCGGGCGCCATCAACACCTCGTTTTCCGAGCAGGTCCGGGCCGCGGTTGCGGGCAACTACCAGGTGGAATTTGAAGCGCTCTATGCACCGCTGGACAAATGGTTCGAGATCCGCGCGTACCCGTTTCCGGACGGAGTCGCCATCTACTTTCGCGATATCAGCGAACGACGCAAGGCCAGGGAACAGCTCATGCTGCTGGAGACAAGCATCTCCCGCCTCAACGATATCGTGCTCATCACGGAAGCGGTACCTTCCGGAAAACCGGGCTTGCGCATCATCTTTGTCAACAACGCCTTCGAGCAACATACCGGTTATAGCCCGGAAGAGGCCCTCGGCCATTCGCCGCGCCTGCTGTGCGGGCCGTTAACCCAACGCAGCGAACTGGAGCGCATCAGCGCCGCCTTTCAGAAAGGCGAACCCGTCCAGGCCGAACTCATCACCTACAAGAAAAACGGCCGGCACTTCTGGATGGAAGTCGACATCGTGCCGGTCGCGGACGACGCCGGCGTTTTCTTTACCCATTGGGTTGCGGTGGGGCGCGACATCACGCGCCGCAAGGTGGCGGAGAGTGAAATCAAGCACCTGGCCTTCTACGACCCGCTGACGCAGCTGCCCAATCGCCAGCTGCTGATGGACAGGCTGCAAAAAGCACTCACCCACAATTACAGGCACCCGCGCGAAGCCGCGCTGATGTTCATCGACCTGGACAATTTCAAGACGCTCAACGACACCATGGGCCACCAGAAGGGAGACCTGTTGCTGCAACAGGTGGCCAAGCGCCTGGCGGCCTGCCTGGAGCAGCCCGACACGGTGGCACGGCTGGGCGGGGACGAGTTTGTGGTCATGCTGGAGGACCTGGGCCAGGATCCTCGCGAAGCGGCCGCAAAAGCTGAAGCGGTGGGCACGCGGATTCTTGCCGCGCTGAGCGAGCCCTACAGCCTGGCGGGCTACCAGCACTACAGCACCTGCAGCATCGGCATTACCTCGTTCAACCAGACCCTGGACAACATCGGGGACCTGCTCAAGCAGGCCGATCTGGCCATGTACCAGGCCAAGATGTCGGGGCGCAATACCATCTGCTTTTTCAACCCGGCGATGCAGGCCGCCGTCACCGCCAGCGCCGCGCTGCAGTCGGACTTGCGCCAGGGCCTGCGTGAAAAGCAGTTCCTCCTGTACTACCAGCCGCAGGTGGGGCGTGACGGGCGCATGACGGGCGTCGAGGCGCTGTTGCGCTGGCAGCACGGCGGGCGTGGCCTGGTACAGCCGTCCGAGTTCATTCCGGCGGCTGAGGAGGCCGGACTGATATTGCCGCTGGGCCAATGGGCGCTCGAGACAGCCTGCCGCCAGCTCGCAGCGTGGGCCCATCGTCCTGAAACCGCAGCCTTCAGCGTGGCCGTCAATGTGAGCGTGCGGCAATTCCGGCACCCGGAGTTCGTGGACCTTGTCATGGCTGCGCTCAAGGAGACGAAAGTCAGCCCGCACAAGCTCAAACTGGAGCTGACCGAAAGCCTGCTCGCCGAAAACATGGATGTCACCATCACAAAAATGGCCCGGCTCAAGAAGATGGGCGTGACCCTTTCCATTGACGATTTCGGCATGGGCTATTCCTCACTCTCATGCCTGAAGCGCTTGCCGCTGGACCAACTGAAAATCGACAAGTCTTTTGTGGAAGACATCCTGCGCGACCCTAACGACGCTGCCATCGCACGCACCATCATTGGCCTGGCGCAAAGCCTGGGGCTGGGCGTGGTGGCGGAAGGCGTTGAGACCGAAGCCCAGCGCGACTTTCTGTCGCGCCACGGTTGCGACTGCTACCAGGGCTATCTGTTCTGCAAGCCCCTGCCCATCGACGAGCTCGAAGCCTTCATCAAGACACTTCGGATTTAACGGTGACGGCAGGCAAAGGCGCGGCCTTGTGGTGTTCCAGCCGGAAGATCACCTCCTTGACGATGCCGTACATCACCGCGCGGTCGCGGCCAGGGTGGTCCGCGAAATGCACCGTCGTGGACCCGAGCGTCGCGCCCCCGGCGTCATAGCTCACCGTGATGCCGTAGGCCGTCATCAGCGGGCCACAGGCACGCCAGTCGCGCGTCCACTGCGGCAAAGCCTGATTGCTGTCCCAGAGG
Source organism: Polaromonas sp. P3_B4 (assembly GCF_056402835.1). Lineage (NCBI taxonomy): Bacteria > Pseudomonadati > Pseudomonadota > Betaproteobacteria > Burkholderiales > Comamonadaceae > Polaromonas > Polaromonas sp. P3_B4. The sequence continues at coordinate 83,435 of NZ_JBFUGQ010000002.1, read as the reverse complement.
GTGCCTGCGCTTTCGTAGCATTCCTCGATGTGCGCATGGCCCAGCAGTTGCGCAAGGTGCCGCTCCTTGGCGATGCAACTGCGGAAATACTCCTGGTCGTTCATGCGCATGAAACACCTCTTTCGGACCCGGCGGGGCCCATGAGGCCATGGTAAATCCGAACCCGCACAAGTGCCACCCCTGCGGATATCCCGCGATGGGAGGGCCCGCCTCACACCTGAGACAATCAGGGCATGTTCGCACCCCTTCAAAACGACACCTTTTTGCGCGCCTGCCTGCGCCAGGCCACCACCCATACTCCCGTCTGGCTGATGCGCCAGGCCGGCCGCTATTTGCCCGAGTACCGCGCCACGCGCGCCCAGGCCGGCAGTTTCATGGGCCTGGCCACCAACACCGACTACGCCACTGAAGTCACGCTGCAGCCGCTGGAGCGTTACCCGCTGGATGCAGCCATCCTGTTCAGCGACATCCTGACCGTGCCCGATGCCATGGGCCTGGGCCTGTCGTTTGCGCTCGGTGAAGGCCCGCGCTTTGCCACGCCGGTGCGTGACGAAGCTGCGGTGGCCAAGCTGGAAGTGCCTGACATGAACAAGCTGCGCTATGTTTTTGACGCCGTCACGTCGATCCGCAAGGCGCTGAACGGCCGCGTGCCGCTGATCGGCTTTTCGGGCAGCCCCTGGACGCTGGCCTGCTACATGGTCGAAGGCGCAGGCTCCGACGACTACCGCCTGGTCAAGACCATGCTGTACCAGCGCCCGGACCTGATGCACAAAATGCTTGCCGTGAACGCCGACGCGGTTGCCTCCTACCTGAACGCACAGATCGAAGCCGGCGCCCAGGCCGTGATGATTTTTGACAGCTGGGGCGGCGTGCTGGCCGACGCAGCCTTCAAAACCTTCAGCCTGGCCTACACGGCCCGCGTGCTGGCCCAGCTCAAACGCGAGCACGAGGGCGTCAAGATCCCCCGCCTCGTCTTCACCAAAGGCGGCGGCCAGTGGCTCGAAGCCATGGCGCAGCTCGATTGCGAAGTGCTGGGACTGGACTGGACGGTCAACCTGGCCAGGGCGCGCGCGCTGGTCGGTGAAAACGGACCACATGCCAAAGCCTTGCAGGGCAACCTGGACCCCAACGTGCTGTTTGCCAACCCGACCCAGATAGAAGCCGAAGTGAAAAGCGTGCTGGACAGCTTTGGCAAGCCCCATATTGATGCCAGCAAGCCTGGACCGGCCCATATTTTCAACCTGGGGCATGGCATCAGCCAGCACACGCCCCCCGAAAGTGTGGAAGTGCTGGTGCGCGCAGTACACGCTCACTCTCGCAGCATGCGCGCCGCTGGTACCTAAACTTTCCGCCTACGTCCAGAAAAGGCCACTGGACGAATGATTTCAACCATGGCTAGCACAAAACCGGGCGATGGCGCCCGGACTTATGCACAAAATTCGTGTTGCGGTGCCGCAATGGTGAACGCAGGCGGCATGCTTCGCTATCAAAGCAATAGCGGACGTAAGTTGTTGATTTATATAGAGACTTTAAATTGCTTTTTTTCCGGGCAGTTTAAGAAAAGCCTTGATTTACAAGGCTTCGCGACGCGCCACGGCAAGCTATCAACAAAGTTATCCACAGAAAATCTGGAAATCTGTAAAGCGATGGTAAATCAAGGACTTAGCGCACTATCTGGATGTACTTCTCAAGAAGTAAACACATTTAGTTACTCCAAATGAGCTATTGGCTTCAAGTTGCCGTTGCCGCGCCCGCGCACAGTTCCATTGGCGGGCCACTGACCTACCAAAGCGAGTTGCCGCTTGCTGTGGGTGCCCTGGTGCGCGTGCCGCTGGGTAAACGCGAAGTCCTTGGGGTGGTGTGGGAAGTCGTACCTGACAGTGGAACGCTGCTGGAAATACAGACGCGTCATGTCACCGGTGTGCTGGAAGGGCTGCAGCCTCTTTCGGCGACCTGGCAAAAACTGGTGACGTTCACCGCCGCTTATTACCAGCGCTCCCTGGGCGAGGTGGCGCTGGCGGCATTGCCGCCGCAACTGCGCGACCTGAGCAATGTTCAGCTGGCGCGGCGGCTCAAGCGCCCGGTTGCGGACACCAGCGGCCCGCAGGACACCGCGGCTCTGATGCCGCTCAGTGCGCAGCAGGCTCTTGCCCTGGCTGAATTTGACAACGATACCCGGCCCGCGCTGCTGTTCGGCGCCACCGGCAGCGGCAAAACCGAGGTCTACCTGCGCGCCGCGGCCCGCGTGCTGGAGCAGGACCCCACAGCCCAGGTGCTGGTGATGGTGCCCGAGATCAACCTCACGCCCCAGCTGCAATCGCGCTTTGAAGCGCGTTTTGCCCACCTGGGCAAAGAGCGCGTGGTGGCCTTGCACAGCGGCCTGACCCCAGCCCAGCGCCTGAAAAGCTGGCTGGCGGCCCACGCCGGCCATGCGCGCCTGGTGCTGGGCACGCGCATGGCGGTGTTTGCCTCCATGCCGAATCTGCGCCTGCTGGTGGTCGATGAGGAACACGACCCAAGCTACAAGCAACAAGAGGGCGCACGCTATTCCGCCCGCGACCTGGCGGTCTACCGCGCCAAGATAGAGACCGAGGACGCCACGCATGACCATGGTCCTTGCAGGGTGCTGCTCGGTTCGGCCACGCCATCATTGGAGAGTTGGCAGGCGACACTGGCGGGCCGCTACCAACGCCTCACGATGAGTGAACGTATCGGTGACGTGGCCCCCACGCTTTTCGCTTCGCGTAATGCGCTGCCCCCCGAGGGGGCCAATTTTCCTAGGGGCGGCCCGTCGGAAAATTCCTCAGCGACGAGCTCTTCAGGAGGCCTGCCCACAGTTCGGCGCGTGGACATGAACCACCAGCCCAAGCACTGCGTGATTGCGCCGCCGCTGCTGGATGCCATCGCGCAGCGCGCAGCCCGTGGCGAGCAGTCGTTGATCTTTTTAAACCGGCGCGGCTATGCGCCTGTGCTGGCCTGCCACGACTGCGGCTGGAAAAGCGAGTGCCCGCACTGCAGCGCCTACCGCGTTTTTCACAAGATAGACCGCACCCTGCGTTGCCATCACTGCGGCTTCACCGAACGTGTGCCGCGCGCCTGCCCGAGCTGCGGCAACATCGACATCGCGCCCGTAGGACGCGGCACCGAACGGCTGGAAGAACATTTGGCCGAATTACTGGCCGGCGTGAAGCGGCCAGACGGCGAGCCGCCGCGCATTGCCCGTATCGACGCTGACACGACGCGGCTCAAAGGGGCGCTCGAATCGCAGCTGGCCAGCGTGCATGCGGGCGAGGTCGACGTGTTGGTCGGCACGCAGATGATCGCCAAGGGCCACGACTTTCGCCACATCACGCTGGTGGCGGCCATCAACCCTGACGGGGCGCTGTTCTCCAGCGACTTCCGTGCGCCCGAGCGCCTCTTCAGCCTCTTGATGCAGGCGGGGGGCCGCGCCGGCCGCGACGCGCGCCACAGTGAAGCCAGCGAGATGTGGGTGCAAACCTTCCATCCCGCCCATCCGCTTTTTGAAGCATTGAAAAAGCACGACTACCCGGGTTTTGTCGCGCAGCAGCTGGCCGAGCGCGAAGCGGCAGGCATGTCGCCCTTCGGTTTTTCAGCGCTGGTGCGCGCCGAGGCACGCGCGCAAGACGTGGCGCAAGGATTCCTGAACGCAGCAGCGGCCCAGGCCGAGGCGCAACAACTCACAGGGCACGAACAGGTCACCGCTTACCCGGCCGTGCCAATGACGATACAGCGCGTGGCCAATATCGAGCGTGCGCAAATGCTGGTTGAAAGCCCGTCACGCGCGGCGCTGCAGCGCTTCCTGGCGGTGTGGCAGCCGGTGCTGTTTGAAACGCGCCAGCAGGCTGAATTCAAAAGCCTGATCCGTTGGGCGATTGATGTGGATCCGATTGCGATTTGATGGGGTGGCGGGCAGCGCATGCTTGTCCGCTCGATGGAAGGACTAGGCGGCATCTTTCACGACATGGTGCTCCATGCGTGAGCTCCAAACTTCTGGCCGACCCACCAGGCGACCGCGGCGCAGCCATAGGCCAAGAGGATGAGCGGTGGGCTATCACCCGAAAGACGCGTGGAGGCGATGGCCGGTGCGGCAACGAGGCCAAAGAAGACAGCCAGCCAAACAAGCATGAGGAGCAGGAAGACAATTGCTTCCAAAAACTTCATTTCGCGCGTAGGGCGTGCCAGGAAGAGGATCAGCCGATTCGTCGTTGTTGGACGGACGCCTTGCAAGACATCTTTGTGCGACGCTACGGAAAACCCAAGCACCACACCAAGGCAGCCGCCTGCAAAAAAACCGACGAGAGCGACAAGAATGGCGGCGATCATGGGTGAATGATAGCTCTGACGGTTCTTGCGAAGCGCACGGATCCGCACATGTGACGGGTTCAGGCGGCCATGGGCCGCGGCACTTGCCGCGCAGGAAACGCATCCCCTTCGGTGACTTGCCGCCAATCCTCCTGCCCCATCCAGTCGCGCAGCGCCACCACGCCTTTGGGCGTGATCTCCAGCGCTCGCATGCCTTGGCGGCGCAAGAGCCAGCCGCGCTCCAGGCTGTGGTTGCAGATCAGCGTGCCGAGTTGCCCGGCGACGTGAAAGCGGCGCTCGCTCCAGTCAAGACATGGGCGGCAATAAGGCCGTTTGGTGTTGATGCTGGTGGGCGACGTTGACAGCTCAATGCCCAAGCGCGCCAGCACGGCGTCGGCTTTGGGGGTGACATGGCCGGCTTCGCCGTCAAACGTGATGGCGCCATCGGCCACCAGGTGGCGCGCGATGGCCACGCCGAGGCGGCCGGCGATGTGGTCGTAGCAGCTGCGGGCCATGCGCATGGCGGCGTCTTTGGGGCCGGGTACTACGGCGTGGCGTGGCACGGGTGCGTTTTGTGAGGCCAGCTGTGTGATGCCTTCGAGTACACGAGCCACCTCTACCGAAGCCAGGCGGTGATAACGGTGCCGGCCGTGCTGCTCTACGCACAGCAGGCCGCCTTCGACCAGCAGGGCCAGGTGGCGGCTGGCGGTTTGTGGCGAGACATTGCCGACGCCGGCCAGTTCATGCGCGGTGAGCGAGCGGCCATCGAGCAGCTCCATCAGCATGGCGGTGCGGGCCGGCTCGCCGACCAGCGAAGCGATGTGCGCAATTTGGTTGGTATTCATCATGGTTTATGACCTTCCGGGTACCAACCTTAGCAGCATCGCAAACCCCATGCTTCGTTCCGGGGCGAAACATCGCGCACCCTCTTCGCCGCACCATGAAGGCCATGCAGCAGCCGCTGCCTTCTCACCCGGAGAACTTCATGGAACTGCCAATGACCCCTGCCCTTCAGCCGCCGGCGCCTCGCGCGTTTTACGGAACCACCGTGGTACGGGCCGCCTTTGTGCTGGCCATCTTTGGCTGGGGTGTGGGCTTTTACAGCCCGGCGATTTTTCTGCATGCGGTGATCGCGCGCACCGGCTGGGCGCTGCCGCTGGTGTCGGCGGCCGTGACGTTTCACTTCCTGTTTGGCGCGGGCGTGGTGGCTTGCCTGCCGCGCATTCATGCACGCTTGGGTGTTGCCACCACTACCGCAGCAGGCGCCGCCGCGTTGGCACTGGGCCTGCTCGGCTGGGCGCTAGCCGCGCAGCCCTGGCAGCTGTTTGTAGCGGCGGTGCTGACGGGCGGCGGCTGGGTCACCATGGGCGCGGCGGGCATCAACGCCATCATCTCGCCCTGGTTTGTGCGCGGCCGGCCCCTGGCGCTGGCCAAGGCTTACAACGGCGCAAGCCTGGGTGGCGTGATCTTCTCGCCGCTGTGGGGTGCGCTGATTGCGGTGATGGGTTTTACTGCCGCCACCGTATTGGTGGGCGGCGCCATGCTGGCCATCGTGGTTTGCCTTTGTTTTTGCGTGATCGCGCAGACGCCTGAGCACATGGGCCAGCAGCCCGATGGTGACGCGCCAGGCACGCCAGCACGCAGCATCACCTCGGCACACGCCAAGCCGCTGCCAGGCCGCCTGCTGTGGCGCGACCGCAGCTTTCGCACGCTGGCCGCGGCCATGGCGCTCAGCCTGTTTGCGCAAGCTGGCTTGATCACGCATTTGTATTCGCTGCTGGTGTCGGCACTCAGCACCCAGGGCGCAGGCCTGGCGATGGCGCTGGCCACGGCCTGCGCCATCGGTGGCCGAACAGTGGTTGGCAAATTCATGCCTGCCGATGCCGACCGACGCGTCGTCGCCAGCGTGAGCTACGCGGTGCAGATCGCGGGCTCACTGCTGCTAGCTTGCGCGGCGGAACACCAAACGGCGCTGATCCTGCTGGGCGTGGTGCTGTTCGGCGTTGGCATCGGCAACGCGACCTCGTTGCCGCCGCTGGTGGCGCAGGTGGAATTCGTCAAGGAAGATGTGCCGCGCGTGGTGGCGCTGATCGTCGCGATGTCGCAAGGGCTGTGGGCATTGGCGCCTGCGACTTTTGCTCTGTTGCTGGTGACGGTGAACGGAAGCCCCGCGCACCTCGGCTCAGGAACAGGCCTTTACTTTGGCGCGACGGTGCTGCTACAACTGGCCGCCATCGCCTGCATGCTGGGCGGCCGCAAGCCTGCTGCGTGAAACACGTCAGGAAAGGCGCGGCGTGGCGTCGGGCTTGCAGGCCTCAGCACGCGCCAACAGCAACTCGCGTTCACGCAGGTTGCGCGTGAGTGAAGCAGCGCGTTCGAATTCGGCATGGGCTTCCTCGAGCCTGCCGAGCTTGAACAGAAAGTCCGCGCGCACGCTGGGCAACAGGTGGTAGTTTTTCATCAGGGGCTCTGAGAGCAGTGCATCGGCCACCTCCAGCCCCGTCGCCGGGCCAAAGGCCATGGCCAGCGCCACGGCACGATTGAGCTCCACCACCGGCGAGGGCATGAGCTGCGCCAGCGCATCGTAAAGCGCGGCAATGCGCTGCCAGTCGGTGTCCGCACCGGTGGGCGCACGCGCATGGCAAGCGGCGATCGCGGCCTGTAACGCATACGGCCCCAGCGCGCCGCCTAACGCCTCAGCGCGTGCCAATGCGGCAAAGCCGCGGCGGATCAGGATATGGTCCCAGCTCGCACGGTTTTGTTCCAGCAGCAAGATGGGCTCACCCGACGGCCCGGTGCGCGCCTTGGCGCGCGAGGCCTGGATTTCCATCAGCGCCACCAGGCCATGAACCTCAGGCTCCTGCGTCGCGAGTTCGGCCAGCACACGCCCCAGCCGCAAGGCCTGGTCACACAGAGCGGGCCGCATCCAGTCGCCGCCCGAGGTGGCCGAGTAGCCTTCATTGAAGATCAGGTAGATGACTTCAAGCACCGAAGCCAGCCGGGCTTCGCGCTCGGCAGGGCCGGGCACCTCAAAGGGCACCCGCGCCTCGGCCAGGGTGCGCTTGGCGCGCACGATGCGCTGGGCCACGGTGGGTTCGGGCACGAGGAAGGCGCGCGCGATTTCGTCGGTGCTGAGACCGCCCAGCAGCCGCAGCGTGAGCGCGATGCGCGCCTCAGTCGACAGCACCGGGTGGCAGGCGGTGAAGATCAGGCGCAGCAGGTCGTCACCATAGGCGTCATCGCCCTCGTCCCCGGAGCCGGGCTCGTCTACATCGGCGAAGGCCATTTCCTGCTCCAGCTCAAGTTCATGGCCCAGCTCTTCATGCTTGAGCGCGAGCAGCTTGCGCCGCCGCAGGTAGTCGATGGCGCGGTGCTTGGCGACGGCCATGAGCCAGGCGCCCGGATTGTCCGGAACACCGGTCTTCGGCCAGCGCTCAAGCGCCGTGACCAAGGCGTCCTGCGCGATCTCTTCGGCCAGGCCCACCTCTTGCACCATGCGTGCAACCTTGGCGATGACCTTGGCCGATTCGATGCGCCAGACGGCGTCGATGGCACGGTGGGTTTCATGCGACGCCATGCGGCTTCAGGCGCCCTTGCCTTTGCTGGTACTTTTGCTTTTCCCGCTGGGGGCCTGCTGCATCTCGACGAAGCCGGCGGCGGCTTCCTGCACGTCGGGCGGGAAGTCCGACATCTCCTGCACCTGGCGCACTTCGATGATTTCGTTCTCGCCGCCCGGGCAGCGCGTTGCCCACTTGATGGCTTCCTCGCGCGAGGCCACGTTGATCATCCAGTAGCCGCCCAGTACCTCACGGGCTTCGGCAAAGGGGCCGTCGCTGACATGGGCCTTGCCGCCCGGAAAGCTCACGCGCGCGCCCATGGAGGGCGGGTGCAGGCCGTCCAGCGCGAGCAACACGCCGGCTTTTTGCAGTGCTTCGTTGTATTTCATCATCGCGGCGACGGCGTCGGCGCTGGGCATGGTGCCTGCGTCGGCAGTTTCGTAGCCCTTGGGGATCATCAGCATCATGAATCGCATTTGAATACTCCTTGAGTGTGGGGCGGGTGAGCCGGGCTTACTTTTCTGCAGCAGCCTTCAGGTCGGCCAGGCCGGCTTCGAAATCCTTGCCCACCATCTTGTCCATATCGAAGAAGACATGCATGACCCTGGCCATCAGGGGCGCGGGGCCGGCCATATCCCAGCTGACCAAGCTGCCACCGGCTTGCGGCTGGAGAGTGAACACCACCTTGTTGTGGGCTTCGAAAGGTTTGCTGAAGTTCAGGTCTATCTTGACCAGGGAAGACGGTACGGACTCGGTGATCAGCATGTCACCCGTGCCGACTTCCTTGCTTTCCCAGGCGTAGGCAGAACCTTTGCCGGTGGCCGGGCCGCTGAAGCTGCGCTTCATGGCGGCGTCCTTCTTCTCCCAGGGCGACCAGGCGGCCCACTGTTTGTAGTCGTTGATCAGCGGAAAGATTTTTTCGGGTGGCGCCTGGATGGTGGTCTGGCGCTGGACGCGGAAGGTGTCGGGCTTGTTGGAGGCCAGTATCAGCACGGCCACGATAAACACCACAATGGCGACGGCTGCAATGATGGCGATGGTCTTGAACATGTTCTATTCCCTTAAGTTGGTGTTCGTTCACTTCGATGAATGGGCGAGCGCCGGGTTTATCGGGCCTCTCCGGCCCCAAAAAAACGTCTGCTCACTGGTACGACGAACGAAAAATGCGAAATCGACACGCCCGGTGAAAAAAATTTCAAATATTTTTGACCGAAGCCCTGAACGTTAGGCCGGGGCGAAATCTGCCGCCTCATATAGCAACCGGATCTCGACCTCAACCTCTTCCGTATCGCGAAACGGAAAGGGGTAACTCAGCGCCCAGTCCACCGCAGCCTGCAGCGAACGCGCCCGGATGATCCAGAAGCCGGCCAGCAACTCCTTGGCTTCGGCGAACGGCCCGTCCATCACGCTGGGTTTGCCTCGGGTGAACTTCATGCGGGAGGCGCTGGCGCTGGGCTTGAGCCCTTCACCCATGAGTAGCACGCCAGCCTTGACGGCATCGTCGTTGTGTTGGGCCATGCGCCCCAGCCACTGGTTGTCGGGCACGATGCCGGCTTCGGCGCGGTCATTGGCCTTGAGCAAAATCATGAAGCGGCGGAACCCCTCGGGCAGCGGCGGCGCGCCTTCCCCGGCGACGCCGCGCAGGCCGCCGGGGCAGCCACCCTCGCGGATTTCCAGCGAGGTATTGCCATCCGCATCCTCTTGAGGCCAGCGCTTGAGCCATTCCAGTGCGTCATCCCTGGAAGCCGCCTCAATCATGGTGAAACCGGCGATCAGCTCTTTGGCTTCGGTGAAGGGGCCATCGATGACCGTGGGCTTGCCACCGGAAAACCGGATGAGCGCGCCCTTTGAGCTTGCCTGCAGGCCCTCGCCGCCCAGCAGCATGCCGGCCTTGGCGAGTTCTTCGTTGTAGGCGCCCATGGCGGCCAGCAGTGCGGGGCTGGGCAGCTCGCCGGCTTCAGTGCTCGCGTCGGATTTGCGCAGGATCATGTATTGCATGCGTGGAATCTCCTTGGAACCCGGTTTTTACCTCAAACACGGGCCCGGCAGCCGGACGCCCGTTTTCAGGACTTTTCGCCGGACTGCGCCTCCACCTGCCGGCGCAGGCGTTCTTCGGCTTCGCGAAGCTCGGGCGTGAATTCCGCGCCAAAGTCTTCAGCCGAAAACACCTGGCGGATTTCAATTTCGGCCTCGCTCTCAGGTGGCAACGGGCAGCGCTTGACCCATTCAATGGCCTCTTCTTTGGACGAGACCTGCAGCATCCAGAAACCGGCGACCAGTTCTTTGGTTTCGGGAAAAGGCCCGTCGATGACGGTGCGCTTGCTGCCGGAAAATCTGACGCGCGCGCCTTTGGAACTGGGATGCAGCCCCTCGCCCGCCAGCATGACGCCGGCCTTGACCAGCGATTCGTTGAACTTGCCCATGTCGGCCAGCAGTTGTTCACTGGGCATTTCACCGGCTTCGCTGTGTTTGTCGGCTTTGATGAGAACCATGAATTTCATTTCGGACTCCTTGAAGTTGCGTTAGTTGCGTTGGGAGCGGAGAGCCCGGACAACCCAGGCAGAAAAATCCTGCTCTTACCGGTACGACGAACAGAAAGAGCGGAATCGACAGCGCGGGGCCATCTTTTTTCAGGTTTTTTTGTAACGACAGCCGAAAAGGCCTGGTACCTGGCTCAGGTCAGCAGGGTCACTGCTGCCGAAAAGCTGAAAAAGGCCAGCACCGTCGACAACAGGATGATGCGCGCGATGCGGCCGTTGTCCGCACCGAAACGCTCGGCCAGCAACGCCACATTGCTGGCGCTGGGCAGCGCCGCCACCAGCACGATGACGGTCAAAGCAAAAGGCTGCAAAGGCACGCCCACTGCGATGGCGCCCAGCCCGACGAGGCCCACCAGTACCGGGTGCACCACCAGTTTGATGAGAGCAACCGGCACATACTCCTTCAGGGGTGTGGCTGCCGTGCTGTTCATCTGCGAACGCGCCAGCACCGCGCCAATGGTGAACAGCGCTACCGGCGAGGCCGCATCGGCCAGCAGCCCGACGGTCTGCATCACCGGCGCGGGCAACATCACACCCAAGCCGGACGACAGCGCGCCCAGCACGATGGCCCACGGCATGGGATTGAGCGCCACGCCCTTGAGCGCATTCTGCGCGGCGACCTCGGCGCCATGAATGTCGGCCGAGTCCAGCCGCGACAGCGCGATGCACAGCGAGCTTGTCACCAGCAAATCAACCAGGATGGTGACGATGGCCGGTCCGGCGGCCTGCGCACCCAACAGCGCCACCAGCAGGGGCACCCCCATGAAGCCGGTGTTGGGGAAGGCCGCCACCAGCGCGCCAAAAGACGCATCGTTCCATGCAATGCGGCCCTTGCGCGTGAGCATCACGGTGAAAGCCACCATCAACAGAGCACACACTAAATAGACGGCCACCAGGCTCGCGTCCAGCAGCTGCGCAATCGGCGTGCCGGCGCCAAAGCGGTACAGCATGCAGGGCAGTGCGAAATACAACACGAAGGTGTTCAGGCCAGGAATGGCCAGCTGCGGGAGCAGGCCCCGGCGTGCGGCAAGGTAGCCGCACAGCACCAGGGCAAAAAAAGGAAAGGTGACGAAAAGAATGCTGAGCACGGCGCTGATTGTCGCCCACGCCCTTGCATACGGGTGCGTAGCACGGCCCCGCCAGCACGCCGATTGAGCATAAAAAATAGCTGCGACGCAGGCAGTGCCTGCGCAAGCAGCTATATTTTTAATAGCAAAAAGTGGCTGGCCAGCTGGCCCGCGTCAGGTGATCCCGATCTGAACCTGCCGGCCTGCCGCCGAACGCATGGAACTCGCCCGGCAGCGTTGCCCTTTAAAAGCTGTGCGCGATACCCGCGTAAACGGTTCTTTGCCCCTGGTTGACCGCCGGATTTCCCGAAATCCCCCCGTCCACCCCGAAGTTGGCACCACTGGAGTTGCTGACGCTACCGAATGACGCGTACAGCAGCGTGCGCTTGGACATGTTGTAGTCCGCACCCACCATGCCCAGCGTGGCCTTGCCGGCCACCCGGTCAGATTTGACGTGGAAGACCGAACCGATCAGCGTGAGCGCCGGGGTCACATCGTAGCGAACGCCAACCCAGGCATGCTTGAGCTTGGACGCGGCGGTGAGGGCCGCGTCGGGTGCGGTGATGTAGTCGTAGGCTGCATAGAGCTTGGCCGGGCCGAACTTGTAAGTGCCGCCTATGATGGTTTCCTTGGAGGTGCTGAAAACATCCGTGAAGGTGGCGGTAGCATTACGGCGCTGGGAATAGATGGCGCGCAGCATCAGGTCCTGGTTCGCATAGGTCATCGATATGCCTTCGCCGCGGTTGGCCTTGCTGTTTCCAGCCTGTTCGCCAAACGAGATTTGCCCGGTGGCGCTGAAGCCGCCCATATCAGGCGTTGAATACTCGACCACGTTGCTGGCACCGGGCCAGCTGCGGCCCCTGACCAGGGTGGCGCTGCCCACCCACTGTTGGCCAGTCGGGTCCAGGTCCCACACGTCGTTGCTGATGAACAGGTTCTTGCCAAGACGGAAGCTGCCCCAGCTGGCGTTGGACAGACCGACATAGGCGCGGCGGTTGAACAATGCCGAGCCGACCGAGCCGTTTTTCAGTTCAAACCCGCTTTCGAGAAGGAAGTTGGCCGCCAGCCCGCCGCCCAGGTCTTCCTTGCCCTTCATGCCCCACATGCTGGTGCCCCACTGGTTGCTGGCCACCATGGCTTTGGAGAAGCTGGCATTGGCCACCGGGTCATACACATTGTCAATATAGGCCAGGCCGGATACGGCACGTCCGTACAAGGTGACGCTGGACTGGGCCGAGGCCAACTGCGGCGCCAGCACGGCCGCGCAGGCCACGCCGAGGTACACACTACGGAAAGCAGCTTTCATGATTTGTCTCTCTTTGCTATGGTTAGGTTGAGTCAGTTAAAAAGTCCGGATATGCCCATTCGCCGGCATGGCTGCCCAGAGCGAACCCGGTTCGGGCGGGGAAAATCTGCGGCGAGCTTCATCGCGCTTTTCAGGGCTCGGTAGCTGGCAACGCCGCATGGCGTTTTGGCCGTATGGATGTCTGTTCATGACGGTCAGCCGACAGGTAAGGCGCGGTCCAGATGCACATAGCCGCCATCGGGATGAATCCACTGGCCCGTCGTGTGCGAGGCGCGATCGGACAGCAGGAACACCACCGTGTCGGCAATTTCGCGGTCGGTCGTCATGCGCTGGCCGAGGGGAATCCGGGCCGTGATGTCGGCCAGCGCCGCTGCGGGGTCGGCAAAGGTCTTGAGCCACGTTTCATAGAGCGGTGTCATGACTTCGGCCGGCAGCACCGCATTGACCCGCACGCCATGCGGCGCCAGCGCGGCAGCCCATTCGCGTGTAAGCCCCAGCTGGGCCGCCTTGGCCGCGACATAGCCGCTGGTGTTGCCCTGCCCGGTGAGCGCCGTCTTGGAGGAAATGTTGACGATGGCGCCGCGCCTGGCCTTGAGCTGGTCCAGGCACAGGTGCGCCATCAGGTAGTAATGCATCAGGTTGGACTGCAGCGAGCGCTTGAAGGCCTCGGGGCCGGCCTCCAGGCCGACGCTGTCGTTGACGCCGGCGTTGTTGACCAGCGCATCAATGCCGCCGAATTCGGCCACGGCGCCCTGCACCGCGGTCCGGCAGGCCGATTCGCTTTCAAGGTCGAGCTGGAAAAACCCGTGGCGTGCACCGAGATCCCGCAAGGCCGCGGAAAATTCCGGCAACAAGGGGCTGCGGCCGAAGATCACCGGCACGGCGCCTTCGCGTGCCAGCTGCAGGCTGATGGCCCCGCCAATTCCGGCGCCCCCGCCGGTGACAATGACAATCTTGTTTTGAAGGTGCAAATTCATCAAGGGCTCCGGTGTCAGATGTTGGTTATGGTCAGGCTCAGCCGAGGGTGTGTAGCGGCCATCAGCCCTTGAAGGCGTACTGCGCCAGCGATTCGCGCTTCATCTCAATCGAATAACCTGGCCGCTGCGGCGGCATGTAGGCGGCATGGCGAATCACGCAGGGGTCCACGAAATGCTCGTGCAGGTGGTCCACGTATTCGATCACCCGGCCTTCCTTGGTACCGGCGATGCAGAGGTAATCGATCATCGACAGGTGCTGCACGTATTCGCACAGGCCGACGCCGCCGGCATGCGGACAAACCTTGAGCCCATATTTGGCCGCCATCAACATCACGGCCAGCACCTCGTTGACCCCGCCCAGGCGGCAGGCGTCGATCTGCACCACGTCAATGGCGCCCTGCATGATGAGCTGCTTGAACATGACGCGGTTCTGGCACATCTCGCCTGTGGCGACCTGCATGTCGCCCTTCACCGCCTCGCGGATGCGGCGGTGACCCTCAATGTCGTCGGGGCTGGTCGGCTCCTCGATGAACCAGGGCTTGGCAAAGCCCAGGTGGCCCAGCCACTCAATCGCCTCGTTGACATCCCACACCTGGTTAGCATCAATCATCAGGGTGCGGTCGGGGCCGAGTACCTCGCGGGCGACGCGCACCCGCCGGATGTCGTCCTGCAGGTCGCGGCCCACCTTGAGCTTGATGTGCGAAAAGCCGGCGTCCACCGCCTCCTGGGCCAGGCGCCTGAGCTTTTCGTCGTCATAGCCCAGCCAGCCGGCGGAAGTGGTGTAGCAAGCGTAGCCTTCCTGCTCGAGCGTCTTCAGGCGCGCGTCCTTGCCGGCGGCCTGGCGCGTCAACAGTGCCAGCGCTTCGGCCGGCGTGATGCAGTCGGTGATGTAGCGGAAGTCGATCAGCCTGACGATCTCTTCCGGGCTCATGCGGGCCACCAGCTTCCACACCGGCAGGCCCTCCTGCTTGGCCCACAGGTCCCACACGGCATTGACCACCGCGGCTGTCGCCAGGTGGATCGCGCCCTTGTCGGGGCCGATCCATCGCAGCTGGCTGTCCGAGGTGATGTAACGCCAGAAGCGGCCCATGTCTTCGGTCACCCAGTCCATGTCGAGGCCGACCACCAGGTGGCGCATGGCTTCTATGGCGGCGCAGCAGACTTCATTGCCACGGCCGATGGTGAAAGTCAGGCCATGGCCTTCAAGCCCCGGCTCGCCGGTTTCCAGCACCACATAGGCCGCCGAATAGTCCGGGTCCGGATTCATCGCGTCCGAGCCGTCGAGATGCCGCGACGTGGGAAAGCGCACATCGACGACACGCATGGATTGGATAGTGCTCATGAATGATTGCCTGGGGATTGCTGTTTGCCTGGTGAAGAAGCGCTTCAGCGCGTGGCCCTGAGGCCGCCGCACCCATCAGTCATACAGAACCGCAGCGATCTTGGGATCGTTGATGGTGGTCTTGTCGTAGTAGTAAAAGCCGGTATCGATGATCTTGGGGAGCTTTTCGCCCTTGAGGGACTTGACCGCCGCCTCCACCGTCTTGTAGCCAATGCCGACCGGGTTCTGGGTGATGGCGCCGGCCATCGAGCCATCCATGATGGCGGCCTTTTGCTGCTTGCCGGAGTCGTAGCCGATGATCACCACCTTGCGCTTCATTTCCCTGGCGCCGTTCAGCGCGCCGATGGCCGAGCCTTCGTTCGCGCCGAAAATTCCCTTCAGGTTGGGGTTGGCCTGCAGGATGGACTTGGTGATCTCGGTCGATTTGAGCTGGTCGCCGCCGCCGTACTGCACGCTGACGATCTTGATGTTGGGATAGGTTGACTTGATACGGTTGACAAATCCGTCGGTGCGATCGATGCCGGTGCGGCTGGTCTGGTCATGCACCACCAGGGCGACATCGCCGCTTTTACCGATCAGCTCGGCCATCTTGTCGGCAGCGAGGGCGGCGGCGGCCACGTTGTTGGTGGTGGTCGTGGTTACCGGAATATCGCTGTCCACGCCCGAGTCAAAGGCGATGACCGGGATCTTGGCGGCCTGGGCTTTTTTCAGCAGCGGGATCGACGCCTTGCTGTCCAGCGCGGCAAAGCCGATGGCCGACGGCTTTTTGGCCAGCGCCGCCGCGAACATGTCGATCTGCTTGTCCACCATGCTCTCGCTCTCGGGGCCTTCGAAGGTCACCTTGACCTTGTAGTCCTTGCCGGCCTGCTCGGCGCCGGCCTTGACGGCTTGCCAGAACTGGTGCTGAAAGCCCTTGGAGATCATTGGAATGTAGATCTCGTCGGCGGCCAGCGCCGTCGTGCTCAAGGTGGAAGCCAGGCCAAGGCCCAGCGCAAGGCTCAAAAGTGTTCGTTTCAAAATCATGGTCATCTCCGGATCGTTATGGGTGTTGCAATGAAATATCAGAAATCAAACGTTGGCAGGGCCTGGGGTTTGGGTTTCTCCTTCGTAAGAACTGCACGCAGGCGGATAGCGGCTGAAACCGCACTTGCTTTCATTTACTTGCGCTTTCGCAAAATATCGGCATACACCGCCACGATGATGATCAGGCCCGTCACCACCGTCTGCCACTCCTGGGCCACCGACATGATGCGCAGCCCGTTGGTCAGCACACTCATGATGAAGGCGCCGATGATGGTGCCCAGGATCGTGCCCGCCCCACCGCTCAACGAGGTGCCTCCGATCACGACGGCGGCAATCGCGTCCAGCTCATAACCCTGGCCCAGCGCCGGCTGCGCGGAATTCAGGCGCGAGGCGATGAGCAGCCCGGCCACGCCGCAAATCGCGCCGCTGAGCGTGTAGACAATGATCTTCCAGCGGTCCACATTCACGCCCGACAGGCGTACCGCCTCTTCGTTGCTGCCCAGCGCGAAGGTGTAGGTCCCCAGCACCGTCTTGTTCAGGATCAGGCTGGATACCACCGCCACCACAAACAGGATCAGCACCGCATTGGGGATGGGCAGATCGGGCAAGAAATAACCGATCAACGACTCCTGGGAAATGACCGAGAACTCCGGCGTGTCGTTGAAATAGATTGGCTTGGATTGGGTGATGACCAGCGACAGGCCTTTGAGCATGAGCATCATGCCCAGCGTGGCAATGAAAGGCGGGATCTTCAGCTTGGCAATCAGCACGCCCGAGGTGAAGCCAGAGAACGCACCGAAGAAAATGGCGGCCAGCACGCCCAGGTAGAAGGGCAGGCCCCAATAGGTCAGCACCACCCCGGCCATGACGGCGCAAAAGGTCATCAAGGTGCCCACCGACAGGTCGATGCCCGAGGTGATGATGACAAAGGTGCAGGCGATGGCCAGCACGCCGTTAACCGCAGTGGCCTGCAAAATGCCCACCATGTTGTCGGTCTGCATGAAACTGGACGAGGCCATGCTGAAGAAAATCAGCAACCCCAGCAAGCTGGCAAATGCCAACAGCTTTTGACGGGTGTTGCTGCTAAAAGCTGCAGTTTTGAAACCTTGCAGCAACTTGGAGACGGTCATGGATGGTGGTTCCGGTATTCTTAGAAGGCAGCAGCGGCAACCGTGCCGGAAACGGTAGCCGTGGCTTCGCGCTGGGTGGCGAGCTGCATGATTTTTTCCTGGGTCGCGTCCCATGCCGCCAGCTCGCCGGTGATGCGGCCCTCGCACATCACCACGATGCGGTGGCTCAGCCGCAGCACCTCGGGCAGTTCGGAGGAGATCATCACGATGGCACGGCCCTGCGCCGCCAGCGCATTGAGCAGCTTGTAGATTTCACTCTTGGCGCCCACGTCAATGCCGCGCGTAGGCTCGTCAAAAAACAGGATCTCGCAGTCGCGCACCAGCCATTTGGCGACGACGATTTTTTGCTGGTTGCCCCCCGACAGCAGCGCCACTTTCTGCAGCGCGCTTGGGGTCTTGATGCCCAGTTGCGCGATCAGCTTCGCAGCCGTGTCCTGTATGGCCGCGGGCTTGAGAAGAAACCCGAAGCTCAAGAACCGCCGCAAGCTCGACAGCACAATGTTGGTCTGCACATCCATGCCGGTGGCCAGACCGAAGTGCTTGCGGTCTTCCGACAGGTAGCCGATGCCGTGCTCAACCGCGTCGGCCGGGCTATGCACCCCGATCTGGCGGCCCCTGACCCAGATCTCTCCCGAATCCCTTTTGTCGGCGCCGAACACGGCACGCGCCACTTCGGTTCGGCCCGCGCCCATCAGGCCGGCAAACCCGAGGATTTCGCCCTTGCGCACGGTGAAGCTGACATCCTTGATCGTACGGCCGCGATTGAGCCCGCGCACCTCCAGCACGGTCTCCCGGCCCTGACCGGTTGCCGGCGGCCTCTCGTCTTCAAGCAGCGCGCGCCCGACCATCATGCCGATGATGGTGTCCATGCTGGTGGTGGCAGTCGGCACGGTGCCGATGTACTGGCCGTCGCGCATCACTGTCACGCGGTCCGAGATGCGCTTGAGCTCGTCCATCTTGTGCGAGATGTACACGATGCCGACGCCGTGGCGCTTGAGCTGGCCGATGATGCGGAACAAGTCGTCGATTTCCGCATTGTTCAGCGCGGCAGTGGGCTCGTCCATGATCAGCACGCGCGAGTCGAACGACAGCGCCTTGGCGATCTCCACCATCTGCTGGCGCGCCACCGTCAGGTCGCAGACCAGCGTGTGCGGTTCCAGGTTCAGGTTCAGGCGGTCGAATATCGCTTTCGTGTCACGGGCCATCTTCTCGGTATCGATGAACAGCCCCAGCCGCCCGAGCGGCTCGCGTCCGATGAAGATGTTCTGCGCCACGCTCAGATGGCTCATCAGGTTGAGTTCCTGGTGGATGATGCCGATGCCCAGCGCCTGCGCAGCGCGCGGGCTGGCAATCTCGACCGCCTGACCGTCGATGCTGATCTCGCCCGCATCCTTCTGGTAGACCCCGGCCAGTATCTTCATCAGGGTCGATTTCCCGGCGCCGTTCTCGCCCATCAGCGCATGCACCTCGCCTGCGGCAACCTCAAGCCGGGCGTTGTGCAACGCGCGCACTCCCGGAAAGGATTTGCACAGGTTGCTGATGCTCACAAGAGGTGTCATGGGCGGTTCCGGACAGGCGCGGTGCTCGCTCAGATCGGCGCGATGTCGTTGACCGTGGCCAGACGGCCCGTCGACCGGCCCGGAGTGCGCCCAAACCAGGCGCTGCAGCAACGCCCGGAATCACCCGGGGCCAGGCAAACCGTTGTACGGGCCTGGCCGACGCCTTGGGCGGCCGCGCAGATCGATACTGTTTTTCCTTCCAAACTTCCTGGGTGCATGACAAAAACCTTTTTGCGTTGACGGAACCGTTCAATGAGGCGAAGGCACCAAAATCAGGAAACTTATTGTTACAAATGGTTCATTGATGAACAATCTATTCACTTATGGATTGAAGCGGTGTGAATCATAGAAATTTGCTCATCTTTCCAAGCCCCGGACTTTCCCTAGGTCAAGATTTAATTTATTGATGAACATTAAGTGCAAAAGTAAATAAATCTAAAACAATGAAGGCGAAAGTCTTCGCGAGCGCCGCGTGCCATATCAAGAGCGCTGCGTTACATATCAAAATTGCAATGCCTTTGACCTCACCCACCCTGCCGCCATGACACAAAAATATTCCGTTCTCCCGACGAATGACCAGAACACGAACGACGCCGTCGTCACCGCATCCCCGCCTCTTGCCGACGACCGCTACCGGGCACCGGCGCTTGACAAGGGCCTGGACATCCTTGAGTTGCTGGCTCGCCAGCCGCAGGGCCTGACGCGCGCGGAGATCGTCAAGGAAATGGACCGCAACGCGAGCGAGATCTACCGCATGCTGGAGCGGTTGGTGGCACGGCAATATGTCATGCGCTCGCTCTCGGGCGACCGCTACTCGCTGAGCCTGAAACTCTTCACGCTGGCGCACATGCATCCACCGCTCAACCGGCTGGTGACCCAGGCCATTCCCATCATGGAGGCCTTTGCGCACAAGGCTGAGCAGGCCTGCCACATGGGCGTCTATGACCAGGGCAACGTGCTGATCACCGCACAGGTCAACGGCCCCGGCACCTGGAGCATGACGATCCGCGTGGGCGTGCATGTCGGGCTGGTCGATACCGCCTCGGGCCGGGTGTTGCTGGCTTTCGCGGATGCCAGCCAGACTCAGCAAATGCTGACCCAGCACACCGCACTCGAAGGCGAAGTGCCGATCGGGTCCGATGCATTGGCTGCCGCCCTCGGTGTCATCCGGGAGCAAGGCTATTTCGAGCGCGACAGTCTGCAGTCTTTCGGCGTGGCCGATATTTCCTGCCCCATCTTCGGGCCCGACCACAGCGCCCTGGCCGCGTTGACCTGCCCTTACGTGCGGCGCATAGACCGCCACGTCGGCCCCGACCAGAAAACCGTGCGCCTGCTGCTGCAGCAGGCAGCCCAGGCACTGTCGTTGACGCAGGGTGGGTTCGCCCCGGCGAGCCGGAACGCATGAAGCCGCGCCTGCTCCTATGCTATTGATTCGATAGCTGCCAGCGCAGACCAGCACTGCGCTGCAAGCATTTATTGCTTGAATCCGGGGCTTGTGGTGGTTCCGTGCGGGCGCGGTCTTTTTTCATCCAGCTAAAGCGCCAGGCATGAAACCTGCGGTGCGGTCCAAACCGAGCTACAGGCTCCAAAAGGGCAGCCGCTATGATTTGCCGTTCCCTGGCTGTCCCTGACAGGGCCGGTCCCGCGCATTTTTCCCCTTGGAATCGATTGTTTTCATGACCCACGGCCTGAACCTCGCCCAACAAGAAGCCGTGAACTACCTGCATGGTCCCTGCCTGGTACTGGCGGGCGCCGGTTCCGGCAAGACGCGAGTGATCACACACAAGATAGGCCGGCTGATCCAGTCAGGGCTCAAGCCTGAGCAGATTGCCGCGATCACCTTCACCAACAAGGCCGCCGCTGAAATGCGCGAACGGGCCAAGGCGCTGATCGGCAAAAGCGCCAAGGGCGTGCTGGTCTGCACCTTCCACGCACTGGGCGTGCGCATGCTGCGCCAGGACGGCGCGGCGCTGGGCCTCAAACCCCAGTTCTCGATTCTCGACAGCGACGATGTGACCAGCATCATCAAGGACGCCGGCGGCAGCACCGATGCGGCCACGGCGCGGCAATGGCAATGGACCATCAGCCTGTGGAAGAACATGGGCCTCAATGCAGCAGAAGCCATGGTGCAGGCCAATGGCGACGAAGAGCGCGCCATCGCCCGCGTGATGGCGCACTACGAAGAGCGCCTGACGGCCTACCAGAGCGTCGACTTCGACGACCTGGTCGGCCTGCCGCTCAAGCTGCTGCGCGAGCACGACAGCGTGCGCGAAAAATGGCAGCAGTCGCTGGGCCATGTGCTGGTCGACGAATACCAGGACACCAACGCCACGCAGTACGAGATGCTCAAACTGCTGGTCGGTCCGCGCGGCCGCTTCACCGCCGTGGGCGACGACGACCAGTCGATTTACGGCTGGCGCGGCGCCACGCTGGACAACCTGAAAAAGCTGCCGCAGGACTACCCCAACCTCAAGGTCGTGAAGCTCGAGCAGAACTACCGCTCCACCAGCGCCATACTGCGCGCGGCCAACAACGTGATCGGCCCCAACCCCAAGCTGTTTCCCAAGACGCTGTTCAGCGAGCTCGGCGAAGGCGAGCCGGTGCGCGTGATCGATTGCGACAGCGAAGAGCACGAAGCCGAACGCGTGGTGGCCCGCATCCAGAGCCTGCGTGCCGAAGGCAGCTTGCAGGCAGAAGGCGGGCAGTACAAGGAGTGGAAAGATTTTTGCGTGCTGTACCGCGCCAACCATCTGGCCAAGCCTTTCGAGAAAGCCTTTCGCAAGGCCAACATCCCCTACAAGGTCTCAGGCGGGCAAAGTTTTTTTGACCGCGCCGAGATCAAAGACCTCTGCTGCTGGATGCGGCTGCTGGTCAACAACAACGACGACCCGGCGTTTATGCGCGCGGTGACCACACCCAAGCGCGGCATCGGCCACACCACGCTGGGCGCACTCGGCACCTTCGCGAGCCAGTCGAAGCAAAGTCTTTTCGAAGCGCTCTTCAGCAACTCGCTGGGCTCGGTTCTGCCGGCCAAGGCCGTCGGCTCGCTGCACGAGTTTGGCCGCTACCTCAACGACCTGGAATACCGCGCCAAACGCACTGTGGGCGCCGAAGACGCGCGCGCTTTTCTGAACGACTGGCTCAAGGAAATCGACTACGAGAAGCACCTGTACGACGGCGAAGACAGCGAAAAGCTGGCCGCCGCGCGCTGGACCAACGTGATGGATTTTTGCGACTGGGTGGCCCAGCGCTGCGGCGGGCAGATTGACGACACATCTGGTGCCGTGGTGGCAGCCGAAACCAAAACCATGCTGGAAGTGGTGCAGACGATTGCACTGCTTTCCACCATCAGCGAACGCGAAGGCGACCAGAACGTGGTCACCCTTTCAACCCTGCACGCCGCCAAAGGCCTGGAATGGCCACACGTGGTACTGGCCGGCGTGAACGAAGGCCTGCTGCCCTTCAAGCTGGAAGACGATGACGGAGTCAACACCGACAGCATCGCACTGCGCCTGCAGGAAGAGCGCCGCCTGATGTACGTGGGCATCACCCGCGCGCAGCGCACGCTGGCGGTGAATTGGCTGCGCAAACGCAAGAAGGGCCGCGACATGATTCCCGGCGCACCCAGCCGCTTCATCGCCGAGATGGCGCTGGACAAGGCCACCGTGAAGGAAGACCCGCGCGAAAAGATCAAGGCCTTGCGTGCGGAGTTTGCGAAGAAGTCAGCAGACGGGATTGCGGCGGCGGCAGCGGCGGCAGAGACGCGCTAGCGCTGCCCTGTTCCGTGGTTAATTCGGCGCGAGATCAGGTGCCGGGCCGCATGAAGGCGTTTTCAGTGCCGTGGTTACAAACCGTTTCAGGCCACGGGTTTTTACCGGTGCTTTACCTGATTGAGATGTATTCGTGAGATAGTGCGCAAGCTCCACGGCCTGCGCGTTGCATCAACCCCGCACTCGCGTGCCCGAGTTTTCCGTTTCACCCCCTGCACTGCAGCCTTGGCCGCTCCGTCCGCCTTGCTGCGTTGCTACAGCCCGTACCGCACGACCAGGCCGTGCACTCACTTGTTCATGACTTTGCTTTTTCTTCGACCCGCTTTTTTTTTAATCGCCGCTTGCGCAATATCCACTAGCGCTACGGCCCAAACGAAACCTGCCGCCGCTTGCCCGGCCGCCACGGAGATGAAGGCCGCACAACTCCATGGCCTGTGGGCCGTGCGCTTTGACCGCCCACCTGCCGGCTTGCCGGCCCGCGCCACCATGCTGCTGGAACGGCATGCCGAATTCGCCGAAAGCCTGGCCGGCATCGTGAGCCGCGACCTGGGGCCGGCCGTCGGTTCCAAAGCCATTGCCGGACATGCGGCCAAGGCCGCATTGGCCGGTGACCTGGAGGGCGGCATGTTGCTGCTCGACGAGTCCTCCGACAATGTCAGCATCACCGGCACCTGGAACGGCGAAATGGTCGAAGGTTCTTGCGGCAAGGCCTTCAAGGGCACCTGGAAAGACACCAGCAGCAGCGCCCCGGACAATGCACCCGATGTGCCCTTCACGCTGACCCGGCTACCCTGAACAGCGCAATTTTCAAGACCGAGCCATGCCACTGAAATCTCTCAATCCTGCTGCTGCATCGCTTTGCACGGTGCTTCTGGCCCTCCTGGGTCTTGGCACCACGGCTGCGGCACATGCACAGGCCACGCCGGCAAACCGCCCATCCAGCACAGGCTGGCAAACCTGCCAGGCCATGAAGGGCGACCCTGCGGCGCAGCTCACCTGCTTCCAGCAATGGGCCGATGCGCAAACGCCCGCCAACACGCCCGCGCCCAGCCTGACCACAGCGCCGGCCAATGCCCAGACCGGCCAGCCGGCCACCCCGGTGCTGCTGCTGCCATCACTGAACACCGAAGCGCCGGACGGCAAGCCGATCGGCTGCAAAAACACCAGGTACTCGGAACTGTCCCGCTTCTGGGAACTGCAGCGCGGCACCGACTGCGATACGTTTTCGCTGCGCGGCTACCGGCCGATCACGCTGGCCGTCTCCACCGCCGACAGCGTGAACACGCAACCCTCGTCACCCTCCGCAGGGCATACCGCGCTGACCTCTGTGCCCTATATGCGCACTGAAAACAAAATCCAGCTGTCGGTGCGCACCAAGGTCGCCAAAGGCCTGCTGAAAAGCGGCGACAACGATGACGACGACCATGACTCGGTCTGGTTCGGCTACACGCAGCAAAGCTATTGGCAACTGTTCAACGGCAGCATCTCGCGGCCGTTTCGCACCACCGACCACGAGCCCGAGGTGATCTACATCTACCCGCACCAGATCCCTTTGGCCGGTGGCTGGAACTACCGGCTCTCGGGCCTGGGGCTGGTGCACCAGTCCAACGGCCAGTCGCTGCCGCTGTCGCGCAGCTGGAACCGCGTCTACCTGATGGGTGCCGCCGAGAAAACACTGGGCCAGGACTCGGGCCTGATCCTTCAGGGGCGTATCTGGGACCGGCTCAAGGAGTCCTCGGGCAATGACGACAACCCCGGCATCGAAAACTATGTGGGCCGCGCGGAAGTCACGGGCAGCTGGCAGATCAACAAAGCCAACACGGTGGGCGTCACGCTGCGCCACTCGTTGCGCAAGGAAGCCCGCGGCTCGGCCCGGTTTGACTGGATGATGGCGCCGGCCTCGTCGCCCAACTACACCGGCTTGCGCTACCACGTGCAGCTTTTCAGCGGCTACGGTGACAGCCTCGTGGACTACAACCGAAAGCGCAATGTTCTGAGCATCGGCCTGAGCCTGGTGGACTGGTAGGCGCTGGAACGGCATTCCGCGGTTTGCTATAGTTTTTATAGCTGATTGCGCTTTTATTTATTGGCTTCAGAGCGGTTTTCGCTTAAAAAAATCGGACACAAACGTGTCTACAGGGCGCATCCAGGCACCACGGCAACGGCGCGTCGGCTGATACCGGGACGCCTGCGCTTGCCGTAAGGTGGGGCGATGACTTTTGCCGAGCCCACCACTTTCACGCTGGCCTGCATCGTGGCCGGTGCGCTGCTGATTGCCATGACACTGGGCGGCTCTTTCATTGCACGGTTACCTCTGAGTGCCGCCATGCTGTACCTCGGTGTTGGTGTGGCGGTCAGTCCCGTTGGACTGGGGCTGCTCAAACTCGACGCCCTCAAGAACACGGTGCTGCTGGAGCGCCTCACGGAGGTGGCGGTACTGATCTCGCTGTTCACCGCCGGCATGAAGCTCGAGTTCCGCGTACGGGATGGCCGCTGGCGCATTCCGGTGCAACTCGCAACCGTGTCGATGGTGGTCACCGTGGCCGCCATCACCGCACTGGGCGTTTATGTGCTGGAGCTGCCCGTGGGCGCCGCGGTGCTGCTGGGCGCCATCCTCGCGCCGACCGACCCGGTGCTGGCCTCCGACGTGCAGGTGGCCAACCCGGGCGACCGCGACCGCCTGCGTTTCGGCCTCACCGGTGAGGGCGGCCTGAACGACGGCACCGCATTTCCATTTGTGATGCTCGGGCTGGGCCTGCTGGGCCTGCACGAACTCGGCGAAGGCGGCTGGCGCTGGTGGGCCGTCGATGTGCTGTGGGCCGTGGCCGGCGGCCTGGCCCTGGGCTGGCTGCTGGGCACGCTGGTGGGCCGCGCCATTCTTTACCTGCGCATGCGCCACCGCGAAGCGCTGGGCTCGGACGAATTCATCGCGCTGGGACTCATCGGGTTGACGTACGGCCTGGCGCTGCTCTTTCAGACTTACGGCTTCCTGGCGGTGTTTGCGGCGGGCCTGGCGCTGCGCCGCATCGACGAGCCCGATGCGCGGCCCGTACCCCAGGCTGCGGCCGCACCCGATGAAACGCTGAGCCCCGATGACCAGGAAGCCTCGGGCGCGGAAGCGCCCGCCCACATGATGCGCGCAGTAGAGCGCTTTAACAGCCAGCTGGAAAGCTTCGTGGAAGTCGCCATCGTGCTGGCGGTGGGCGTGCTGGTCGCCACCACACGCTTTCGCGCTGAAGTGCTGTGGTTTATCCCGGCGCTGTTCCTGGTGATCCGGCCGGCGGCGGTTTTTATCGGACTGCTGGGAACGCCGGTCAGGGGTTCGCAGCGCCGCCTGATGGCCTGGTTCGGCATTCGCGGCATCGGCTCGCTGTATTACCTGCTCTATGCCATCAACCACCACCTCCCGCCCGCGCTGGCGCAACGGCTGCTTTCCATCACGCTCGCGGTGGTCGTCGCCTCGGTGATTGCCCACGGCATTTCTGTCACGCCGCTGATGAAACGCTATGAGGCGCGCAAACCGGGTAAACGCCGCGGGCCCTGAACAAGCGGTCCGGCGGGCGTCCGCACAGCGTCACAGAAAGTCACCTTATTGATAACGATAACGATTCTCATTTGTATAATCGCACTCTGACCGATTAACAAAGACACAGGAGTCGTCGTGAAACCAGCCATCAAACCCGCCATCCTTGCCGCCCTGGTGGCCCTGCTTGCCGTGCCGGCCATGGCCCAGCCCGCAGCAACGGCAGCGGCCGGCGCCGCGCCTGGCACAGTGGCGGCACCTGCCACCACGGCGGCCGCCGTGGCAAAGCATTACGCCCACCTGGTGCAATCAAACTATGACGACACGCTGGCCAGCACGCTGATCCTGCAAAAAGCGGTGCAGGCTTTTACCGACGCACCGTCGGACGACGGCCTCAAGGCCGCGCGCAAGGCCTGGCTGGACGCGCGCGAGTATTACGGCCAGACCGAGGCCTTCCGTTTTTACGGCGGCCCGATCGATGACAAAAACGGCCCTGAAGGCCGCATCAATGCCTGGCCCATGGACGAGTCCTATGTCGACTACGTGAAAGACGCACCCAACGCCGGCATCATCAACAACCGCAAGGCCGTGATCAACAAAAAACGGCTGGCCAGCCTGAACGAGCGCAACGGCGAAGAAAACATCGCCACCGGCTGGCACGCGATTGAATTTTTGCTGTGGGGCCAGGACCTGAGCACCACCGGCCCGGGCAACCGTTCGTTTGAAGATTTTGTGGACGGCAAGAAACCCAACGCCGACCGCCGCCGCCAATACCTCAAGGTGGTGACCGAGCTGCTGGTTGACGACCTCGGCACCCTCACCAAAGCCTGGGCGCCCACGTCGACCTCCTACCGCGCGAAGTTCGAGCGCGGCGGCATGGAGTCGGTGCGCAAGATGTTTGTCGGCCTGGGCTCGCTTTCGCGCGGTGAACTCGCCGGTGAACGCCTCGAAGTCGCCCTGGCCAGCCAGGACCAGGAAGATGAGCACTCATGCTTTTCCGACAATACGCACCGCGACGTGGTGAACAACGCCAAAGGCATCCAGAACGCCTGGCTGGGCCAGTACAAGCGCGCCGACGGCACGACGCTGGCCGGCCCGTCGCTGCGTGACCTGGTGGCGGTGAAAAACCCGGCACTGGCAGACCGCACCAGCAAGCAGATCGCAGCATCCGTCGCCGCCGCCGAAGG
The DNA here is from genome assembly GCF_056402835.1 of Polaromonas sp. P3_B4. Classification (NCBI taxonomy): domain Bacteria; kingdom Pseudomonadati; phylum Pseudomonadota; class Betaproteobacteria; order Burkholderiales; family Comamonadaceae; genus Polaromonas; species Polaromonas sp. P3_B4. Next base: position 56,131 of record NZ_JBFUGQ010000002.1, on the reverse strand, counting down.
CATTCAGGCACCGTTTGACCGCGAAATCGTCGGCGCCAAAGACGCACCCGGCCGGCTGCGCGTGCAAAAAACCGTCGACAGCCTGGTGCAGCAAAGCAAGGACCTGGTGGAAGCCGCCAACGCCGCCGGCATCACCAAGCTGACGCTGGTCAAACCTTAATGGCCAAGGCCGCGTCGTCCCGGATGGTCACGCGCCCTGCGCGTGCAGTGCTTGCCTGCGTGGCCGCAGCGGGACTGGCGGGGCTGGCCTTCTGGGCGTCGGCAGGGCCGGGTGCGCAAGCCGGCACGGCGCCCGACGACGAGAAAACCGGCGGCGACACCACGGTGTTTGCCACTGGCCACAACGCGTTTTCATTTCCGCTGGCCAACCTGGACGATGAGGAACGCACGCGTTTTGTCATCGGTAATTCTTTCTTCAAGCGCAACTGGGTACAGGCGCCGTCCTCCACCACCGCGCGTGACGGCCTGGGCCCGCACTTCATCGCCCGCTCCTGCGGCGGCTGCCATGTGCAGGACGGCCGCGGCGCACCGCCCGACTTCAACCGCGGCCTAGCCGACCAGCCGGTCGGCCTGCTGCTGCGCCTGTCGGTGCCGGGCAAGGACGCACACGGCGGGCCGCTGCCGGATCCGGTGTACGGCGACCAGTTTTCCAATTTCGCGGTGCAGGGCGTGATGCCCGAGGGGCAGATATCGCTGCGCTACGACGTGGTGCGCGGCAAGTTTGCCGACGGCACACCCTACCAGTTGCAAAAACCCCGCTACGGTTTCAGCAAACTCCATTACGGCCCCATGGCCAAAGATGTGATGGTGAGCCCGCGCATCGCGCCGCAGATGGCCGGCGTGGGTTTGCTCGAAGCGATTCCCGAAGCGGAAATCCTGCGCAATGCGCGCGAGCAAGCCGCCTCCGACAGCCCAGTGCGCGGCGTCGTCAACCAGGTGTGGGACGCGCCGACGCAGCAGATGCGCACAGGCCGCTTCGGCTGGAAGGCCAACGTCGCCACCCTGGCACACCAGACCGCGGGCGCCTTCCTCGGCGACATGGGCATCACCTCGCCGGTCTTTCCGAAAGAGACCTGCACAGCCGCCCAGAAAGACTGCCTGGCGGCGCCGCGCGGCGCACAGGGCAAGGCGAGCGAGATTGACGAGAAAACATTCAACGACGTGGTGTTTTATGAAACCACACTGGCACCGGCGGCGCGCCGCAATCCGCGCGATGCCCAGGTGGTGCGCGGCCAGAAACTGTTTGCCGACGCACAGTGCGCCGCCTGCCACCGCCCGAGCTACGTCACCGGCGAAAGCCCATTTCCGCGGCTGGGCAGCAAGGCCGTGCAGGGCCAGACCATCTGGCCCTACACCGACTTGCTGCTGCACGACATGGGCGAAGGCCTGGCCGACGGCCGGCCCGACTTCCTGGCCGATGGCCGCCAATGGCGCACGCCGCCGCTGTGGGGCATCGGCCTTGTGCCCGACGTGAACGGCCACAACCGCCTGCTGCACGACGGCCGCGCGCGCGGCGCGCTGGAAGCCGTGCTCTGGCACGATGGCGAAGCCAAAGCCAGCAAGGACAAAGTCCTGCGGATGAATGCGCAGGAACGCACCGCGCTGGTGAAATTCCTTGAATCGCTATGAGTGCCATGAAGACATCAAGCGCCTGAACCAGGGAGCAGCCCGATGAATTCCCTCACCTCTTTGTTGCAGCCGGCCTGGCGCAGAGCCGTGCCGGCCATCGCCATGCTGCTGGCCGGCGGCGCGGCGCAGGCGCAAGTGGTCGCGCCCAACGTTGCCGTGCCGTTTTACACGGCGGGTGATTTCATGCGCGGCATCCATCGCTTCTGGTATGCGCCGCAAGCCGCCGCATTTGCCGAGCAGGCCGGCGGCCTGCCTGCGGCAATGCAAGCCGTGTGCGACGCGACCGCCACCACCGCACCCGCAAAGCTGGAGCAAGCCAAAGAGCGCTGGAAAACCACCGCGCTCGCCTGGGACCGTCTGAGCGGCGTGCAGGCCGGCCCGCTGGTGCAGCGGCGCTCGGCGCGGCAAATCGACTTTTCGCCGACGCGGCCCGAGCTCATCAAGCGGGCAATTCAGTCAGCGCCGCAAGATGCCACCGCCATGGAAAGCATAGGCTCGCCGGCCAAAGGCCTGCCGGCGCTGGAGTGGCTGCTGTGGAGCCAGCCTGTTTCGTCGTCTGCACCCGCCACACCGGCCTGCCGCTACGCGGTGCAGGTGGCCGCCGACATCCAGCGCGAAGCCGACACGCTGGCCAAAGCCTTCGGCGAACTGGCGGCGCGCAAACCCGGCGAGTCGGAAGAAAGCAATGGGCCGGCGATGAGCGAGCTGGTCAATCAGTGGACCGGTGCGCTGGAACGCCTGCGCTGGGCCGAGATGGAAAAGCCCCGCATGGCCGGGGTGCAAGGCAACCGCAATGCCGCCTACGCGCGCAGCGCCAGCGGCCAGACGGCGGCGCGCTGGGCCGCGCAATGGCAGGCGCTGCGCACACTGGGCGCATCGCAGGCGCGTGAAGCCCCTTTGCCCGGCGCCGGCCTGGCGCCGCTGGAAACCTATTTGCGCGGACTGGGCCGCAACGAGCCGGCCAACCAGCTCGCGCAAGCGGTGAACAAAACCGACAAAGCCATGCAAAGCGCATCGCCCGCCAACAAAGCCGGCATGGGCAGCGCCGGGCGCTCGCTGGCCGACCTGAAAAAACTCGCCGAAGCCGACATCGCGCCCGCGCTGGAAGTGAGCATCGGCTTTTCAGACGCCGACGGCGACTAGGCATCCACCATGAAAAAGGCTGACGCCCTGACAACACTGCAGCGCCGGCAATGGCTGGTGCTGGCGGCGGCCGGCACCGGCGCCTGGCTCAATCCCGCCCTGACAGCCGCCGTCACAGTCACTGCCCGGCCGCAGCAATTGGCCGCCGCCTGGGAGGCCGCGCACGGCTACCAGGTCGGTGTGCTGGCGTATCGCAGCGCCGCGCTCCGGGTCAGCGCCGCACTCGACGTACCGACGCGCGCCCATGGCGTGTGGGTCGAGCGCAGCGGCACGCTGCTGGCGGTGGCCCGCCGGCCGGGCGACTGGCTGCTGCGCTGGAAGCCCGAAGGCAACGGCACCGGTCAAGCCATCTCCTGGGGTTGGGCCGACCCTGACCGCGCCTTCAACGGCCACGTGATCGCCAGCCCCGACGGCAAAACGCTCTACACCACCGAAACGAATCTCGAAACCGGTGAAGGCCTGATCGGCCTGCGTGATGCCGCCACACTGGAGAAATTTGGCGAATGGCCGACCCACGGCATGGACCCGCATGAACTTTTGCTGGATGACGACGGCAGTTTGGTCGTGGCGAACGGCGGCATCCCCGCGCTGCCTGAAACCGGCCGGCTGAAAATTCACATGGACCGCATGGATGCCTCGCTGGTGCGGCTGGACACACGACGCGGCGCGCTGCTGGGACAGTGGCGACTGGCCGACAAACGCCTGAGCCTGCGGCACATGGCCTGGGGCCGCGCACCGGCGGCAGGCGGGGCGCGTGTCCTGGGCATCGCACTGCAGGCCGAGCATGACGACACGGCAACCAAAACCGCCGCGCCCGTGTTGGCGCTTTTTGACGGCCGGAAGTTGCAGACCTGTGCTGCAGGCGCCGGACAGGTGCTTGCGGGTTACGGCGGCGACATCGCCTGGGCCGCGGGCGGTTTTGCCGTGGGTTGCCCGCGCGCCAACGGCGTGGCCGTGTGGCAGGCCGATGGGCGCTGGACAGGTTTTTTTCCGCTGGAAGAAGCCTGCGCCGTCACGTCGGCCCCGGCCGCGGGCCAGGCTGACGCCATGTTGTGGGCAGGCGGGCGGCTCGCCGCACTGACACGCGACGGCGCAGGCCACACGGCTTTGCCGGCGCTCAAGAATGTGCGGCTGGACAACCACTGGGCGCCGCTGGCGGGTTAGATAACGGTTGGGTTGGCTGGCGGCATCGGCGAATCGCTATCTTTTTGATAGCTGCTCGCGCCTGTTCTTATTGGGCTACCGGCACATTTGGCAAACAAAAAGGCCCTGAAACCGCGTCCTGGCAGGGATTTTTCCGGATTTTTGTCGTCCCCCGGACAACCAAAAAAGGCTATTTTCAAAGCGAAAAACGGCTTTGACCCAAGCGGGTCCTGCGCAAGCAGCTATTGTTTTTATAGCGCCCCGATGACCTGCGGATTCGAACGCAGCTTATTCGGCGCCCTATTCGGCACCGTTATTCGGCGGACTTCACAGCTTCTTCCACAGCTCGCCATCCCTGGAGCGGTAAGTGCCACCCGTGGCGCAGCAGCCCCCTGCACCGAAGGCGATGCGTCCGAGGGTGACGGTGACGACACCGTTGTCTGCCTGCAGCGATTGCCGCTCGCAATACGTGAAGAAGGGATAGAGATCGGGTTCGAGCACCATCTGCCAGTCGCCCTCGCCGCCCTTTCCGGGCTCCCTGGCCTCCTTTGGTATGGCGCGGTAGACCTTGCAATCATGCACCGCGAGGTGCACCGGCTTACCCTCCAACAGTCCCTTGAATACGCGCTCCGGCGGTATCGCTGCCATGGGGTCCGGCTCGGCAGGTGACGGAGCCGGGACACTGCCGCCGCCTGCCAGCCCCAATCCAATCCCAAGCCCGACAACCAGCAGGAGCTGACCCCACAGCATGTTCCGCTCAGGCCTTGTCACCGGTGAAAACGCCTGCCACGCCAGCGCAGCAGCAGCCGCGGCCGAAAGCGCTGTGGCGACCCAGACCAGCAGCTCGGCGGCTTCGGTGGCTGGACTGATCGTCCAGGCAACAGCCAGCACGGCCGCATTGACCAGCAACAGCACGAGGCAAGCCCATGGCCGCACCCGGGAGAACAAGCCAGCAATCAGCAAGAGCACCGTGCACAGCAACACCGCGGGCAGGACCACCACGCCTGAAAACAGCAGTTCGAACACGCCCAGCAGCCAGCCACCACTGCCCGCCACCTTGCCAACGGTGTACAGGTAAAGCGCCAGACCCAGGCCCGGCAGGGCCAACAGCTGTGCGGCGACAAAAGCAAAGGCGTAAGGTGCGTTGGAGGTCTTCAAGGTGTCTGGGATTCTAGAGTGCGGCCGGGATACTTCCGTATGCGGACCTGAGTGAATCCCGTACGCCCAAATGCCATCGCCCCGGCAACCTTTGGCTACCGGGGCGATAGTGCTGAAGCCGGCTGCTACCGGCGCCTTAGCAGGCTTATTGCTGGCTGGTCTTCACGAGTTCAGCAGCAGCTTGGGGTGCTGCACCGGCCTTCTCGGCGCGGGGAGCGCCGAGGTTTTGCTGGGCGGTGGCGCCGTTGTAGCTGGAAGCAGAGCTGGCATTTTGGGCGTGTACCACTTCGCTTTTGACTTCCGCGCGGGTTCTGGTCGCAGGTGCCTGCATCTGGTCAAACAAATAGGAGTTGAAGGTTTGGGCAGAAGCAGCCACAGAAGTCAGGGCGGCAACAGCCACAACGGAAGCGGCGATAAAGTTCGATTTCATGATGAATATCCTCTCAAAGTTAAGTGACGTTCCGGGCATGGCGGGCTCATCTTCCCGTCTGTCCAGCCTCGGTGAGTCGCCTTGTAGTGGGCTTCGGCTCATCGATGTATGAACTTTATTCCATTCAAAACTATCAAAAAATAGCAATTTCAACAATACATTACTGTCGAATCAGCAACAATAGAGGCATTATTTAGGGGTAAACCATGGACCGGCTTCAATCAATGCGCGTTTTTCAGCAAGTGGTGGATGACGGGAGTTTTGCAGCGGCAGCGCGCAAATTCGACATGTCTTCCGCCGTGGTGACCCGGCTGGTCGGCGACCTGGAAGATCACCTTGGGGTGCGGCTGCTGCAGCGCACCACCCGCCGCCTGGCACTCACCGATGCGGGGGAAACCTACCTGGCCCGCGTGCGCCATATCCTGAACGACATTGATGAAGCCCACGCCGCCGCCCAGGCGCACGCCCAGGAAATGTCAGGCGTCATCCGCATCCTGACGCCGCCGGTGTTCGCCACCCATGTGCTGGCGCCGCTGGTGGCCGAGTTCGGGCGGCGCTACCCCAAGGTCGTGCTGGACATCCATGCGGACTCGCCACTGGTGCCGCCCATTGAAGACTACGACCTGACCCTGCTGGGCGCCGCTGATACTTTCGACGCCAACATCATTGCGCGGCCCATCGCCTCCTCGGACGGCATCCTGTGCGCCTCGCCCGACTACTTGCGGGAGCATGGCATTCCGCTGCAACCGGAAGATCTCGCCAGCCACCGCTGCCTGCGCGTCAAGCTCCAGGCGAACCGGCACCGCACCCTGCGCCTCATCAACCCGGAGGAACACAACCGGGAAGTGGAGGTTCAGATCGAACCCGCGCTGCTGGTCAACAACACCACCGCGCTGATTCGGGCTTGCCTTGACGGCGCCGGCATCAGCATCCAGGCCATCGACATCGTGGCGAAGTACCTCCAGAACGGCGAGCTGCAGCGGGTTTTGCCGCATTGGATCACGGGAAGGAACACGCTGTATGCAGCGCTGCCCAGCCGCAAATTCATTCCTGCCCGCACCAGCGTGTTTCTGGAGTTCATGACCGAGTACACGCGCGCTGTGCTCAAAAAGATGGAAGCGCGGCAGGACTGAGCCTGCGCCGGGCGCACGGCAAAAGCACTCACGCCAGCGGCCGGTGTGGAAATGCGGCCTTGCGGCCCCATGTATCAACGGCAGCCTTTGCCCGGTTTGCCGGCGTATGCCGTGAAACTCCACCCCTCGCCAAACACGTTGCGCCAATCGCGAAGACGTGAACGAACTTTTTGCACACCAAAAAGTTCCAGGACTACACGCCGTTATTGTTCCGGTTTCGACAATTGAATGTTCTGCCAATACGCACTTGTGTATCTGCGCCGCGGAACAAGGTTTGATACATCGGTGAGCCACCTATTCAAAGCGACTCAGCGATGAAGGCCTCACGGGCAGAACGCCCGTCCGACCTGTTTTCACAATTGTTCTTAAAGGAAATTCACCATGAAATCGACGAAACTTGTTTCCGCATCCGTTCTTGCCCTTGCAGCGCTCGCCTCGGCGAACAGCTTTGCCCAGGACAGCAACTACCCCGGCAATGAAGTGAGCGCCGCCAGCACCAGGACCCGCGCCGACGTCCGCGCAGAGTTGCTGCAATCACCGCGCGCGTCATACCAGGTCAACAGCGACAGCAGCTATCCTGGCACTGATGCCACCCCCGTTGCAGGCACCAAGACCCGCGCCGAAGTCCGCGCTGAACTGGAGCAGGCACAGCACGAAGGCTACAAGCTGAGCGTTGACAACTCCTACCCCAGCGACTTCAACGTACCTGCCGCACACGGCAGGGCACACTCCGCGGGTTAAGCAGCGCCGCACCGCCAGCCGGCGTGTGCATCTCTCGTTAAACCGCATTGCAACGTCCAGGAAGCCTCCGGCTTTCTGGACGTTGGCCTGCGCGCAGCACCGTCCCTTCCTTCCCTGTTGTCCATCCTGGCGTCGCGTGAAGGACATTCAACAAGTCAGCGATCAAAATTGCCTTGGCACGCATAGTTGCAAAATCATGTATGATGCGTATCATGCGAAACACCAAGATCAACGCCAGAACGGCCGCCAAGGAGGCCTCCCACGAACGTATCGTCTCCGTAGCCGCGCGGGCAATACGCCGCAGCGGCTATAGCGGCACCGGCGTGGCCGACATCATGAAAGAGGCCGGCCTGACCCATGGTGCGTTTTACGCCCACTTCGCGTCGCGCGAGGCCATGCTGGCCGAAGCCGCAACGCGGGCCTGTGCCGAATCGGCGGCCGTGGTGGCGGGTGTTGCGGCCGGCTCGCCGCCTGAACAGGCCATGGCGGCCATGTTGCGCGCCTACCTCTCACCGGAGCACCGGGAGCAGGTTGAGATGGGCTGCCCCCTGGCCGCGCTGGGTTCGGAGACGCCGCGCCAGGCGCCTGAAGTGCGCCGCGCGACCACCCGGCATGTCAAGGAAATGGTGGATTTCGTCGCCCGCCAGTCACCCGATTGGGGCCAGCCCGGCGCCCACGAGCGCGCGCTGGCGACGGTCGCCACCATGGTCGGCACCTTGCTGCTGGCGCGCGTGGTCGACGAGCCCGCGCTGGCGGACAGCTTTTGCGAAGCCGCGCTGAAGCAGCTGGTACCGGTCTCCCACTGAATTCATTTTTTTTGAAGCACGCCTGCTTTTTTCTTCGCCATTACATATGACGATCATCATTCAAAATTCACTTCAAACTGAAAGAACAACACCATGAACACCGAAAACAAAATTGCCCTTGTGACGGGCGCCTCCTCAGGCATCGGAAAAGAGACGGCAGAGCGGCTTGCAAAAGCCGGCTACAAGGTCTACGGCACCAGCCGGCGCGGCGACCGGACGGGCGGGCAGCCCTTCGAGATGCTGGCCCTGGATGTGACCCAGGACGCGTCGGTTGAAGCCGCGGTGCAACAGCTGATTCAGCTTGAGGGCCGCATCGACCTGCTGGTCAACAACGCGGGCTTCGGCGTCGCCCCGGCTGGTGCGGAGGAAAGTTCGATCACGCAGGCCCAGGCGATCTTCGACACCAACTTCTTCGGGATCGTCCGAATGACGCGCGCCGTCGTGCCGCACATGCGCCGACAGGGCGCGGGACGCATCATCAACATCGGCTCGGTGCTTGGTTTCCTGCCAATGCCGTACGGGGCACTGTATGCGGCGACGAAGCATGCCATCGAAGGCTACTCCGAGTCGCTTGACCATGAGCTGCGCACGAGGGGCATCCGGGTCTCGGTCATCGAGCCTGCATACACGAAGACGCCGTTCGACGCGAACTTCCTGGAACCCGACGCTCAGCTCGATGAGTACCGCGAGGTTCGCGCTGCCGTGAGCCAGCGCGTGAAGGAAGTGATGGCAACTGCGGAACAGCCAGGCGTCGTGGCGGACGTCGTGCTGAAAGCTGCCAGTGCCGCTCGTCCCAAACTCCGATACACCGCAGGCGGACTCGCGAGTCGCCTGCGATTGCTCCGCACATTTGCGCCTGCGGGTCTGGTGGATGCCGGGATTCGAAAAGATCTGCGGCTCGACGTGATGCCAACAGTGACAACATCATGAAAGCATTCATCGTTGAACGTTATGGAAAAAAGAGCAGTTTGCGGTTGACGGACATGCCGAGCCCGGAGCTGCGCGATGACGAGGTCATGGTCCAGGTGCATGCCGCTGGCGTGAACCAGCTGGACTTCAAGATCCGCGACGGCGAGTTCAAACTCATACTGCCCTATCGCCTGCCTCTCATTCTGGGCCACGACGTCGCTGGGGTGGTCGTCAAGGTCGGCCCAGGCGTGCGGCAGTTCAAGCCGGGCGATGAGGTCTACGCCCGGCCGGATGATTTCCGGATCGGTACCTTCGCTGAATTCGTCCCGGTCAAGGAGGCATCCCTGGCGCTCAAACCTGCGGGGCTCACGATGGAAGAAGCCGCGTCCATCCCGCTGGTGGCCTTAACGGCCTGGCAAGCACTGGTCGAGAAGGCCAAGCTGAAAAAAGGGCAGAAGGTTTTCATCCAGGCTGGCTCAGGGGGCGTTGGCACCTTTGCCATCCAGTTGGCCAAGCACCTGGGCGCTACCGTTGCCACGACGACAAGCACGGGCAATGTCGCACTTGTGAAGAGTCTGGGCGCGGACGTCGTGATCGACTACAAGACGCAGGACTTCGAAGACATCTTGCGCGACTACGACGTGGTCCTGAACAGCCAGGACGGCAAGACGCTTGAAAAATCCCTGCGGATTCTCAAGGCCGGCGGGAAGCTCATCTCCATCTCCGGCCCACCTGATCCCGCATTCGGCAAGGAAAGCAGTGCTCCTGCATTCGTAAAGCTGGTGATTCGCATGCTGAGTTCAGGCATCCGGCGCAGGGCAAAGAGCCGTGGAGTGGACTACGCGTTCCTCTTCATGAAGGCAAGTGGCAGCCAACTGCGCGAGATCACGCGGCTCTTCGATGCTGGAGCCATCCGTCCAGTGATGGACCGGATCTTTCCGTTCGAAGCAACCAACGAGGCCTTGGCCTACGTCGAGGCGGGCCGTGCAAAAGGCAAGGTCGTCATCAAGGTCAAGTGAGCCAGTTTTCCCTAATCAGCTTTTCCCACCCACTGGAGTTTTCTCATGCAAATCAAAAACGCTGTTGTTCTCGTCACCGGCGCCAATCGCGGCATCGGCCTGGCATTCGCGCACGAGCTGCTCGCCCGCGGTGCCCGCAAGGTCTACGCGGCCGCTCGCGACCCTGCCACCATCACCTTGCCAGGCGTTCAGGCTTTGAAGCTCGACGTCACCAAGCCGGAAGACGTAGCGGCCGCCGCGGCACTGGCGTCGGATGTCACGCTGGTAATCAATAATGCCGGCATTGCCCAGCCGGGCGGTTTTCTGGCGGCCGACAGTGAAGATATCACCCGGCGCATCTTCGAGACCAACGTCTACGGCGTGTTGCGCATAAGCAAGGCCTTCGCGCCAGTGCTCAAAGGCAACGGCGGCGGCGCCCTGCTCAATGTGTTGTCGGTGGCCTCGTGGGTGAACGGCGGTGAGCTGGCAGCTTATTCAGCCAGCAAGTCCGCGGCCTGGTCGCTCACCAATGCCTTGCGCAGTGAACTGGCGGCGCAAAAGACGCAGGTGCTGGGGCTGCACATGGCCTATGTAGATACCGACCTCACGCGCGGCTTCGAGGTTCCGAAGGCCAGCCCTGAAGACATCGTCAAGCGTGCGCTCGACGGACTCGAATCGGGGGCTGATGAAGTGCTGGCCGATGAAATCACCCAACATGTCAAAGCCGGGATGACGGCGGCCAGACCCAGCTACCTTCCGCAGGCATCCTGACTTCGAAACCTGGCCGGAGCCTCTGCGCCTGCAGGTTGTGGCCGATGCCATCGCCACGCCAACGCACGGGTGGTGACTCCACTTTCTATGGCTGAAAGTGAGGTGCGAGGCTGCTGTACAACCCTGCCAGACGGGCGGCGCGGTCCTGCATCCGCGTGCGCTCGGCCGCTCGCACCTCGAATACGCCAGTCACCTCTGGCGCACGAAATATTCCCGCCGCTTCGCCCGGATCGCAGGCCAGCCAGGCCAGCCGGGCCGCGCCCAGCGACGGGCCAACCTCGGCATCCGCGTGCCGGACTACCTGCAGGCCGGTAGCGTCGGCCAGCATTTGAGCCCAATAGGCATTGCGCGAGCCGCCGCCAATCAGGCTGACACACGCCAGGCCAGGCTGAACCGACTGCAGCGCGGCAATCCCCTGCGCCATGCCCAGGCACACACCCTCGAGCGTGGCATTCACAATGTCTTCGCGCTGCGTGCCTGCGTGCATGCCGAAGAACACGGCTTTGGCATGCGGATTGTTGTGCGGCGTGCGTTCGCCGTTCAGATAAGGCAGGAACAACGGCGTATCTTCACGCAAGCCGCGCTGCTCCGCCTGCGCAAGCAGCACGGCCACGTCGCGCTCTCCCAGCAGCCCCGCTGTGAACTCGAGGCACGAGGCGGCCGACAGCATCACGGACATCAGGTGCCAGGCCTGCGGCAGCGCGTGGCAGAAGCTGTGCACCGCCTGCTGCGGATTCGCGACAAAAGCGCCGGTAGCCACGAACACCACGCCGGACGTTCCAAGGGACAGCATCGCGTCGCCCGGGTTGACCACGCCGGCGCCCAGTGCACCTGCGGCGTTGTCGCTGGCGCCGGCCACCACCGACACTTCGCGCAAGCCCCAATGCTGCGCCACCTCGGGCAGCAGGGTTCCGGTGACCTCCGGGCCTTCATACAACCTGGGTATGCAGTCGGAGGACAGACCGCAAGCGGCCAGGAGCTCGTGACTCCATTCGCGCCTTCCGACATCCAGCCACAGCGTGCCGGATGCGTCGGACAGATCGGTCGCATAGTCGCCGGTCAGACGCCAGCGCAGCCAATCCTTGGGCAGCAGTACTTGCCGGATCCGGTCGAACACGCCGGGCTCGTGTCTGGATACCCAAAGCAGCTTGGGCGCCGTGAAACCCGGCATCATCAGGTTGCCGGTGATCTGCCGCGACTGCGGCACCGCCCGCTCCAGTTCCGCGCATTCCGCCGCCGCCCGGCCGTCGTTCCAGAGGATGGCCGGCCGCAGAACTTCACCGCGCCCATCCAGCAAGGTTGCGCCGTGCATCTGCCCGGTCAGGCCGATGGCCTCGATCTCGCTGCCTGTGCGGCCGCCGCGCCGCAACTCCTGCAACGCGGCACCTACGGCGGCATCGCACGCACGCCACCATTCGGAAGGATGCTGCTCGCGCCACAAGGGATGGGGGGCATCCACCGACAGCGGCGCGGAGCCGCTGGCCACCAGGCTGTGGCCACGGTCCAGCACGACCGCCTTGACACTGGAGGTGCCCAGATCAATGCCCATGAACATCGGTCAGTCCCCGAACGGCGTCCACTTGGCCGTACTGGCCGCAGACTGCACCACCTTCTCGATGAACCGCACACCGCGGGCGCCATCTTCGAGGCGGGGATAGTCGGTGTCCAGCGGATCCGGTGTACTGCCGGATTGCAGCGCGCGGATGTGCGCAGCCACTCCCAGGTAGACATTGGCAAAGGCTTCGATAAAGGCCTCGGGGTGCCCCGTGGGCAGTCGTGTCGCGCGGCGGGCTGCCTCACCGAGCCACGGCGAGCCCCGCGTCAACATGCGGGCCGGGCCGTCGATGGGGACATGCAGCAGCCGGTTAGGCTCCTCCTGGCGCCAATCCAGCGTACCGGTGGTGCCGAACACGCGCAGCCGCAGGTCGTTCTCGCAGCCCACCTCGATCTGGGACGCGATCAGCACGCCCCTGGCGCCGTTCTTGAACCGCAGCAGGACATTGCCGTCGTCGTCAAGGCGCCGGCCCGGCACGAAGATGGTGAGGTCCGCGCAGATGCTTTCCAGCTCCAGCCCCGTCACCGTCGCCACAAGGTTCTCCGCGTGCGAGCCGATGTCGCCGATGGCGCCGGCCACGCCGCTGCGCGCCGGGTCCGTCCGCCAGTCGGCCTGCTTCTGCCCGCTTGCCTCCAGGTGGGTGGCAAGCCAGCCCTGGTTGTATTCGACGATGACCTTGCGCACCACGCCGATCGCGCCGCACGCAACCATGTCACGCGCCTCGCGCACCATAGGATAGCCCGTGTAGTTGTACGTTACACCGAAGATGGAGCCGCTGCGCTTGACAACCCGAACGAGCTCCGCTGCCTCCTCGCTGGTATGGACCAGCGGCTTGTCACACACCACATGGATGCCCGCCTCGGCGAACGCGCGGGCGACGGGGAAATGCACATGGTTGGGCGTGACGATGGAAACGAAATCGATGCGCTCGTCCTTGCTGCGCCGCAGTTCGCCTTCCAGCAGGTCTTCCCAGCGACCGTGGTTGCGTTCATCCCGCAGGCCGAGGTCGCGGCCCGATGCGCGCGCGCGCTCAGCATCGGAGGACAGTGCACCGGCCACCAGCTCCATCTGCCCATCCAGCGCCATGGCCTTGCGGTGCACAGCGCCGATGAAAGCACCCTGCCCGCCGCCCACCATTGCATAGCGCAGTTTTCTCATGAGCCCGCCATCCCGCCCTGCTTGGCCTTGTCGAACACGGCATCGAAAGCACCCGCGGCAGGTTTGAAGTCCAGCCGCTTGCTGTAGGCCGCGCTTTCTGTGGCGCCATGCACCCGATCCATGCGGCTGTCTTCCCACTCAACGCTCAAGGGCCCGTTGTAACCCACGTCGTTGAGCGCGACGATGATGGATTCGAAGTCGATCTGCCCGCGCCCGACACTGCGAAAGTCCCAGTGGCGGCGCGCGTCGCCGAAATTGGTGTGCCCGCCGAAGACCCCCACGGTGCCGTCGCCCCGGCCCCACCACACGTCCTTCATGTGCACGTGATAGATGCGGTCACCGAATGTCCGGATGAACTTGACGTAGTCCACGCCCTGGTAGCCCAGGTGGCTGGGGTCGAAGTTGAAACCGAAACGCTTGTGACCTCCCACGGCGTCGATGGCGCGCTGCGCCGAAGCGATGTCGAAGGCGATTTCCGTGGGGTGCACTTCCAGCCCGAAATTCACGCCACACTGCTCGAACACATCGAGGATGGGTTTCCACCGGTTGGCAAAGTCGACGAAGCCCTTGTCCCAATACTCCTGCGAAGTGGGCGGAAACGCGTACAGCGAATGCCAGATGGACGAGCCGGTGAAGCCCGTCACCACCTTCACGCCCAGCTTGGCGGCGGCACGCGCGGTGTCCTGCATTTCCCGCGCGGCGCGCTGCCGCACGCCTTCCGGATCGCCGTCCCCCCAGACTTGCGGCGACAGGATGGCCTTGTGCCGCTCGTCGATGAGGTCGCACACCGCCTGGCCCACCAGGTGGTTGCCGATGGCGAAGCAGCGCAGCCCGTGCTGTTCCAGCAGATCGCGCCGGTCCTGCACGTAGCGATCGCTCGCCAGGGCCGCCTGCACATCGAAATGGTCGCCCCAACATGCCAGCTCCAGGCCGTCGTAGCCCATGCTGCGTGCCAGGGGTGCCAGCTCCTTGAGAGGCAGGTCCGCCCATTGCCCGGTAAAAAGAGTGACAGGTCTTGCCATGGCTGCCTCAGAACGGGGAATCGGGGAAGTAATACTGCTTGGCGTTTTCCCTGGTCACCAGCACCGACGGGATGATGGTGGTGGCCGGCAGTTTCTCACCCTTCACCCGTGCGGCGGCCGTGAGCTTCATCGCATCGGCAATCATGGCGGGCGAGTAGGTGACGTCGGCCGTCACGATCTTGTCGCCGTCCATGACCTTCTTGATGTAGTCCTTGGAACCTGCGCCGCCCAGCACGAGCTTGACATCGGTTCGCTTGGCCTGCGCGATTGCCTTTTGCACGCCGACCGCCATGTCATCGTCCGAGGCCCAGACGGCGTCGATCTGCTTGAAACGGGTCAAGTAGTCCTGCATCACCTTGAAGGCATCGTCGCGGTTCCAGTTGCCGTGCTTGGCATCCAGAACCTTGATATCGGGATAGTTCTTCATCACAGCCGTGAACGCGTCTACCCGCTGGTTGTCGATGACCGTGGGAATGCCCCGCAGTACTACGACGTTACCCTTGCCGCCCAGGGCTTTGGCCATGTACTCCGCCGATACCTTGCCGAAGCCGGGGTTGTCGCCGGCAACGTAGGCGTCCTGCGCATTCGCATCCGTCAGGCCGCGGTCGACAACCGTGACGTACACGCCTTTGCCCTTGACCTGCGCGACCGGTTGCGTGAGCGGCGCCGACTCGAATGGCAGGATCACGAGGGTGTCGATCTTGTTGGCTGTGTGCAAGTCCTGTACCTGGTTCGCCTGTTCCGAAGCAGACCCGGCCGTCTTGATGGTGACTTTCAGGCCCGGGTACTGCTTTTCCAGCTCGGACTTGGTCCGGTTGGCCCAGTACACGACCCCGCCCGTCCAGCCGTGCGTGGCGGCCGGTATCGAGACGCCGATGTGGGGCTTGCCCTGGGCCATGGCGGAGGGCGCCGCACCCAGCGCCGCGAGAACTGTGGCGCCTGCGGCCATCAGACTTATCAGTGATTTCATGGTTTGTCTCCTTATGTTGTGAGAAACGGCAGCCTTGCCACCTGTGGGGAACCGGTTACTTGCGCCCGCGCTGGAAGAACGCGACGGCGATGATCACGAAGCCCTGCACCGCCGCGTTCAGGTACACACTGATGATGCTGGTCAGATTGAGGATGTTGCCGATCACCGAGAGCAGCACGGCGCCGATTACGGTGCCGGTGATGCCGCCGGCGCCGCCACGCAAGGCAGTGCCTCCGACGATGACCGCAGCGATGGCTTCCAGCTCCCACAGCAGCCCGGTGCTCGGCGAGGCCGAACCCAGGCGCGGCACATAGAGCACGGTGGCAATACCCACGCAAATGCCCAGCAACATGTATGTGAGAACCTTGACGCGGTCCACCTCGACGGCCGCGTAGCGCGCAACCTGCTCGTTGGAACCGATGGCCTGAACGTAACGGCCAAAGGCAGTGCGGTTGAGAACGAGGCCTCCCAGCAAAGCGACAGCGGCGAATACCCACACGGGCACCGGCACCCCCAGCCAGCTGCCGTAATACACCGGGCTGTAAACATCGACCAGTGCACTGTCGAGCGTGATGGCGCCGCCGTTGGAGAAGTAGGTCAGGTACGCGCGGAAGATGCCCAGCGTTCCCAGCGTCACGATGAAAGGCTCGATACGACCCTTGCTGATGAGCAGCCCGTGGCCCAAGCCGAACAGTGCGCCAAGTACGACTGCGAAGGCCATGCCGGTCACCACGGCCGCCATGGGGTTCCAGCCGGCGCCTGCTGTCGCATTCATCAGCAGGATCGTGCTGCCCGCAATCAGCGCGGCCATGGATCCCACCGAGAGATCGATGCCGCCGGAAATGATGACGAAGCACATCCCCACCGCGATGATTCCGATGAAAGCCGTGCGGGTGAGCACGTTCATCGCATTGTCGAGGCTGGCGAAGTTCTCGTTGAGAATCGCACCCGCGATGCACATAAGTGCCAACCCGGCCAGTGGCCCGGCTCCCGTGAAAGAGGGCCATTTGCGCAGTGCCGGCCTGGCGACAGGCACTGGAGCGGCGGCGGTATCAGTGGGTTCCAGTTGCATGGGCAATCAACAGTTCTTCGGACAGCTGATCCTGCGCGAGCTCGGCAGTGAGCCTTCCCTGGCGCATCACAAGGACGCGATGACATAACCCGATCAGCTCGAGCAGCTCGGAGGACACGACGATGATCCCGCGGCCTTCGCTGGCCAGCCGCTGGATCAGGAAATAGATATCGCGCTTGGCGCCGACGTCAACTCCTCGCGTCGGTTCATCCAGCACCACGACTTTGGGATCGGGCTGTAACACCCGCGCGAGCGCCAGCTTCTGCTGGTTGCCGCCGGACAGGGCGGAAGCCGGTATGTCAGAGCGTTGCGTGCGGATGCCAAATGCCGTGGTCGCGGCCACGAGGGCTGCCTGTTCCCGCTGCGGGTCGAGCAGCGGCTTCGCATAACGCTCCAGCGCCATCAGCGTGAGGTTCTGCGCCAGCCCCATGCGCAGGTGCAGGCCACGCGTCTTGCGGTCCTCGCTGAGATACGTGAGCCCCAGCCGTGCGGCCGAACGCGGATTGCGCCGCATCCAGGTTTTGTCCGCTACCTGCACAGATTCCGCGCTGGAGGGGCGCAACCCCAGGAGCCCTTCGAACAGCTCGGTCCGGCCCGCACCGACCAGCCCTGCAAAGCCAAGCACCTCCCCGGCGCGCACCTGGAAACTTGCGTCGTGGCACCACCCGGGTACGGTCAGTCCTTTCACGTCCAGCAGGACGGGCGCGCCGGCCGCCACGGGAAGCCTGCCCGGAAAGAGATCGGCCAGTTCGCGCCCCACCATCAGGCTGGCCATCTGCTGGCGTGTCACGCTCTGCGTGGACCGGCGAGCCACGAAGCGACCGTCGCGCATGACGACCACCTCGTCGGTGATGCGTTCGACTTCGTCCAGCTTGTGGGAAATATAGAGGATGGTGGAGCCTGCCGCTCTCAATTGCCCGATGAGGGAAAACAGGCGCTCGGTCTCGGAGGGCGTCAATGTGGCGGTGGGCTCGTCCATCACCAGTACGCGCGCGCGCCGGCTGAGCGCGCGTGCGATCTCCACCAGCTGTTTCTCGGCCACGATGAGGTCGCCCACGCGGCGCGCGGGGCTGCAATTCAGGCCAACCTGACGCAATGCGGCGCCCGCCTCCCTGGTCATCAGGTCTTCATCCAGCAGCCCGTAGCGCTTGCGCTCATGGCCGAGGAATATGTTCTGCGCAATGGTGAGGTCATCAGCAAGGTTGAATTCCTGATGGATCATCACCACACCGGCCGCTTCGGCCTCGCGCGGCCCCTTGAAACGTACGACATGCCCGCCCACCTCTACCACACCCTCACTGGCGGCCTCGTAGCCGGCCAGGATTTTCATCAGCGTCGACTTGCCGGCTCCGTTTTCTCCAAGCACCCCGTACACCCGGCCCGGTGCGAGTTCGAAACTGACCCCATGCAGTACCTGCACGGGGCCGAAGCTCTTGCTCACGTCTTTGAAGCCGACCGTCAAACTCACTGAGTGCTCCTGCGTTCGGTTCTTCAGGCCGCGCCGGCGAAGATCGCGGCATTGACCCGGTTTTCCAGCCACTCCTGACGGCCGCTCACAGGCTTGGGCCGAAGATCGTTGACGAAGGCATGTTCGGCGAGCTGGCTGAGGCTCATGTCGCCAGTGATGATGCGCCGCCCCAGTTCACCGTCCCAGTTCGCGTAGCGCTGCTGGCGGAACTGCTCAAGCTCGCGGGACTCCATCAAACGCGCGGCACTCTTGAGTGCCAGCGCCAGCGCATCGATCGCACCCACATGCCCGTGCAGAATGTCAACCGGATCCATGCTTTGGCGCCGCACTTTCGCGTCGAAGTTGAACCCGCCACTGCCGATTCCGCCGGCGCGGAGGACTTCGTAGAGTGCCAGCGTGAGGTCCTCCACACTGTTGGGAAACTGGTCGGTGTCCCATCCGTTCTGCGGGTCGCCACGGTTGGCATCGATGCTGCCGAAAATTCCGAGGGAGGCAGCGGTTGCGATCTCGTGCTGGAAGCTGTGGCCCGCCAACGTGGCGTGATTGGCCTCGATGTTGAGCTTGATCTCCTTTTCCAGGCCGAACTCCTTCAGGAAGCCATACACAGTGGCGCTGTCGAAGTCGTATTGGTGCTTGGTCGGCTCCAGCGGCTTGGGCTCGATAAGCAGTTGCCCTTTGAAACCGATCTTGTGTTTGTGGTTCACCACCAATTGCATGAATCGGCCCAGCTGCTGGCGCTCGCGCTGCAGATCGGTATTGAGCAGGGTGTCATAGCCTTCGCGCCCACCCCACATCACGTAGTTGGCACCGCCAAGCTGCTGGGTGGCATTGAGTGCGCTGAAAACCTGCGTCGCCGCGTACGCGAAGACGTCGGGGTCCGGGTTGCTCGCTGCGCCGGCTGCGTAGCGGGGGTGGCTGAACAGGTTGGCAGTCCCCCATAGCAGCGAAATGCCGGTTTCTTTCTGCTTCTGGGCGAGCACATCCACCATCGCGGACAGATTGCTGCGGTACTCGGCCAGGTTCGCGCCTTCCGGCGCCACATCGGTGTCATGGAAAGTGTAGAACGGGACATCGAGCCGGGAAATCAGGCCAAAGGCTGCGTCCGCTTTCTTCCGCGCCATCGTCAACTCGTCTCCACCGGCATGCCAGGGCCGCGCAAACGTGCCTTGTCCGAAGACATCGCTGCCGGGCCACACGAAAGTGTGCCAGTAGCAGACGGCAAGCCGCAGGTGCTGTGCCATCGGCTTGCCTAGCACGACGGCACTGGCGTCATAGTGACGGTAGGCCAGGGGCGTCGTGGCCTGAGGGCCTTCATAGCGTACGGGTGCGATGGATTCGAGAAAGTTCATGTTTGTGGTGGGTAACAGCTTCCAATGGCACCATCCTAGAACCGCCGGCCTCCGCCCGCGATTGCGAAATTTGCGAGGGCAGCTTGCGAAATTGCTTTCTGCAGCGCAGCAATCTGTCCGATATGCCGGTATCCTCATGGTCAACCGACCCGACCATGAAATCGTCATTACGTCAAAGTGGCCCCACCGTGCTGCGCGTGGCATTGCTCTTCCATGCGAGCAAGGTGTACGACCGTGAGATCATCACGGGCATCGGCGACTATGTGAACCACACGCGCGTCGCCTGGGATCTCTTCCTTGAAGAGGATTTCCGCTTTCGGCTTGACGGCATCCACGACTGGGACGGCGACGGGATCATCGCGGACTACGACGATCCGGCCGTGGCGCATGCCCTCACAGGAGTACGCGTACCTGTCGTCGCCGTCGGGGGCTCCTACGAGGATCCAGCGTGCTACCCCGTCGATGTGCCGTATGTTGCGACGGACAACCGCGAACTGGTCGCGCATGCGCTGACCCACCTGGTGGAGTCCGGGCTTTCTCGTTTTGCCTGCTACAGCCTGCCGGAATCGCCACTCAACCGTTGGGCCCAGGAGCGCGAAAAAGCGTTCACTGCCCGCCTTGCCCGCGATGGGTTGGCTGGTGAGATCCACCGGGGCCTGGCAACCAGCGCGCCCACATGGGGCAGCGCGACAAGGAAACTGCTCTCCTGGCTGCAAAGCCTGCCCAAGCCCGTTGGCATAGTCGCCGTCACAGACGCGCGCGCACGGCAGGTGCTGCAGGCTTGCATCGTCGGCGCAATCGCAGTTCCCGACGAAGTCGCCATCATCGGGATCGATAACGACACACTGGGCCAGCACCTGACGAGAATCCAGCTCAGCTCGGTCAGCCAGGGAACCCACGAAATGGGCCATCGCGCGGCGCACCTGTTGCACCAAGCCCTGAGCGGCTCGCCGGTGAACGACGTGCGTGTGGTCGTGCCCCCGGCTGGCGTGCATTCGCGCGCGTCCACCGCGCGCGACGTCGAACACAGCGCAACCGTGATGCGTGCTCTCCATTACATCCGTCAATACGCCTGCCAGGGCATCAAGACGGAGCAGGTTGCCGAAACGGTGGGGCTTTCGCGCTCATCGCTGGAGATGTACTTTCGCCGCGAGTTGAAGCGCTCCGTCCACGACGAAATCCTGCTGTACAAGTTGCAGCGTTGCTTTCAGTTGCTCAGCAACACGCAAATGGGCATCGATGACATCGCGCGGGCGAGCGGCTTTCGTTCCGTCCAGTACCTCAATACAGTGTTCAAACGGGAACTGGGAGCAACGCCGGCTTCGTGGCGGGAAAGCCGTCGGAGCTGAGCCGGCAGTTTCTCTGGTCCGCTACGCCTTGTGCCGGCGATAGAACGCGAGGGCGTTCTTGAACATCACTTTGTCGCGCACGCCGGCACCGAACGGGGCCAGATACGCCTCGGCGACAGCGATCTGGGCTTCGAAAGTCCCGTGCAGGGTGATTACCGGCCAGTTGCTGCCCCAGATCAGGCGGTCCTTGCCGAACGCGGACATCAGCACGTCGAAGTGCGGCTTGTACGAAGCGAGGTCGGTGGGAGACGGAAAAACCACGTCGCCGGGAGCGTACATGTCATAGAACGACGAAAACTTCATGTACAGATTCGGGCAGTCGCTGGCGAGGTGACGAACGTCGGACGCCCAGGCGGGGTCCACCGCCGGCCCGGTTGCGCCGCCCAAATGGTCGATGATGACGCGCAGATTGGGCACCGCGGTACAAAGCGCCTGCACCTGGCTCTTCGGGTTCCTGGTCCCCCGGCTGATGATGTCGAGCGTCATACCGCGCGCTGCCAGGTCGCGCAGGCTGGTGAGCTGTGCCGCGCTGAGCGTGATGCCCTCAGCCGGGCCGGTGAGATAGCCGCGGATTCCCACAAAGCGCGGGTCAGCTGCGAAACGCGCGAGGTCAGCGGAAAAGTTCGGCGCGCCAATTTCGAGATTCCCGACGAAGAACGCGTAAAACGGATCGTTTTTGGTGAGGTCGAGGACCCACTGGTTGTCCTGAACAATGCCGCTCGCTTCCACGATCCCGGCCGCCACCACGCCCTGGGACCTGGCGAATGCGCTGTACTCCGGCGGCAGCACGTCGCGGAAGATCGGCCCTTCCGCCGCTGTGGGCCATGGCACACCGCCGGGCCGCGTCATCTGCCAGAAATGAATATGTGTCTCGACGATGGGCCGTTTGCCGGGCGAGGCGTTGCGTTCGGCGGATTCGATCGCAGCCTGCAGCGCCTGATCGACGGCACCACGCCCCCCGCGCGCCGTTGCGAGCCACGTCATGCCAGCGCCGCCGCTGCTGCCGCACAGTGCCTCAGGCCTTTGCTTACTGTCTCCTTCATGGTCCCCTCCTTGTCGGGTTGATGGGTGTTCCGGAACGAACCCTGTCATACGGTAAGTCAGTGATGGCTGACACAGTGTTGACGCTGATCGAGACGCCATTGGACGGTGACACGTCTCCGGCAGGATCGCGGATCAGGGTAAGACCAATATTACATATGTGTCAATATTGGCCTGACCAACCAACACCGCAGACCCGCGAAGCCCACAGAGAAGCAACGATGGATCGGAAATAACCGGCACCTCCCCGGCAAGTGGTTTTCACTCGGTGCAAGCGCCCGAACGCAGTGACCCGGCGAGAAACAGGGACGGCGCCGGCGTCGTAGAGAGCCGCCACCCTCTCTAATCGGTGAAGGCTCGCGCCCGAGGCCAAGTCCACTTTCTTTCCTGCCGGCTTCGCCATGTCGTTTGCAGCGAAGTCTTTTCTCCTCTGAAGCGCACAGCCAGGAGGACAACTCCGGAATCGATATAGGTTGCAACCCATACGAATTCGTGTATGGATCAAGCCCAAAACATGATCGCCAAAGCAGGGCCGGCTTGCTATCATCCGCGCCATTCAGAGGGCCCGAATGCAACCACCTTCTTCCGGACTCCTTCTCGTCACGGGTGCCACCGGCAAGGTGGGCCGCGCGTTCATCCAGCGAGTACTGGAGGACGCCAGTCTCGAGCGCTTCCGCGTGCGGGCGCTCTGCCACAACCGTGTGTTGCAGCCCCGCGAACGCCTGGAGTGCGTGCGGGGCTCCATTCAGGATCGCGCGGACGTGCAGCGCGCGCTCGAAGGCGTGACACACGTGCTGCACCTGGCCACAAGCAAGGAAACGCCGGACGAGGTGATGGATGTCGCCGTCAAGGGCATGTTCTGGTTGCTCGAGGGCTGCCGGACAAGCACCACCTTCCGGCAATTCGTGCTGGTCGGCGGCGACGCCGCTGTCGGGCATTTCCACTACGCGCACCCCGTACCGGTGGTAGAAAGCCAGCCGCATACCGCCTACCCTGGATGCTATGCCCTGTCCAAAGTACTGGAAGAAGTAATGCTCCAGCAGTACCAGGCCCAGTATGACCTGAACGGCTGCTGCCTGCGTGCACCCTGGATCATGGAGAAAGACGATTTCCGCTTCACCTTGTCCTTCGGCGACGACGTGTTCGGAGGCCCGCGCTGGCGGGACCTGGTGACACAGAGCGAAGCGCGCGACCATGTACGCAGCGGCGCCGTCCCGGTGATGCTTGATCCGGATGGGCAACCGGTGAAGCGCAACTTCGTCCATGTATGCGATCTTGTGGATGCCATCTTGCTGGCCCTGGACGCACCACGCGCCCGGCAGCAACTGATGAACGTGTGCATGGACGAGCCACTCGACTATGGCGAGCTTGGGACATACCTGGCACGCACGCGGGGCCTGCCGCTCGTGCCAGTCCGCACACCCTACCACTCCACGTGGCTGGACAACACCAAGGCGAAGTTCCTGCTGGGCTGGCGCCCCCAGTTCGACATGGCCCGGATGGTCGAGTCCGCGTGGACGTACCAACGAGCGCCCGACGACCCTCGCATGGTCTGGTATCCCGGCTGAGTTCAGCCGCCCGTCACAGCACCGGGCGGTCAGTAAGGCAAGAGTGCTGCACCCGATCGAACAGATACGAAGACAGGAGACACAAGATGAACCCGATGAAACGACGCAGCTTTGCCGCCATCATGGCGGCCGCCGGCCTGGCATACGCTTGGGCGACACCGGCCTGGAGCCAGGCGAAAGGCAAGAAGCTGGTGATCGGCTTCGCGCAGACCGGCGCCGAAAGCGAGTGGCGCACAGCCAATACGGACTCCGTCAAGGCCGCTGCCAGCGCGGCCGGCTATGAACTGAAGTTCTCTGACGCACAGCAGAAGCAGGAGAACCAGATCAAGGCAATCCGGTCCTTCATCGCCCAGAAGGTGGACGTCATCATCCTCGCGCCGCTCGTCACGACGGGCTGGGATACCGTGCTGCGGGAGGCCAAGTCCGCCAAGATCCCCGTCATTCTGGAAAGCCGCAGTGTGGTGGTGAAGGATCCCTCCACCTGGACCACCTTCGTGGGTTCGGACTTCGTCGAGGAAGGCCGGCGCGCCGCCCAGTGGTTGCTTGATAACACCAAGAACACCACGGGCGACGTGAACATCGTCGAACTGCAGGGCACCGTGGGCTCCGATCCCGCGATCGAACGGAAGAAAGGCTTCGAGGAAGGGCTCAAAGCCAATCCGCGCTACAAGATCATCCGCTCGCAGACCGCCGACTTCACCCGCGCCAAGGGCAAGGAAGTCATGGAGGCCTTCCTCAAGGCTGAAGGCAAGAAGGTCAACGTGCTGTACGCGCACAACGACGACATGGCCATCGGCGCGATTCAGGCCATCGAGGAAGCGGGCCTGAAGCCGGGCAAGGATATCCTGGTAATCGGCGTGGATGCGGTCAAGGGCGCCTTCGAGGCGATGATCGCCGGCAAGATGAATGTCAGCGTGGAGTGCAACCCCCTGCTTGGTCCCCAGCTGATGGAAGCGGCAGCCAAAGCCGCCTCGGGGCAAACGCTGCCACGCTGGATCAAGTCGATCGAGGGCGTGTTCCCGGCCGAAGTGGCTGCCAAGGAATTCCCGAACCGCAAGTATTGACACTGACAGTCGGGGCCCGCTGCAAGCCACAGCGGCGGGCCCAGCTGCGGCTCATCATTCTCAGAGTCGCCGCGACGTCGTGAGCTACACCAGGCTGCGTGCCCAGACACCAGACGTCGCCAGGTAGCAGGCGTACAGCGACGTCGTGGCCGTGATGAAAAGGCGGTTACCTCGCGGCCCGCCGAACTCTACATTGGCCACCGGCTCGGGAACGAGGATCCGGCCGAGCAGTTCGCCCCGCGGCGAGAAGCAATGCACGCCGTCTCCGGCGCTGGTCCACACATTGCCGCGCAGGTCTACGCGAAGGCCGTCCGGTATGCCCGCATCCACGGTGGCGAAGACTTCGCCGCCTCGCAGCCGGCCGCCGGCTGCCACGTCAAACACCCGAATGTGTCGTGGCCCCTGCGGATCATGCGATGCCCCGGAATCCGCCACATACAGCAGGGTGCCGTCCGGAGAAAACGCCAATCCATTGGGCTGCACGAAGTCCGTGGCGGCAGCTTCCATTCGCCCGCTCCCGGCGTCGACCCGGAACACGTAACGGCCACCGTACTCGGGCTCGGCCGCATAACCCTCGTAATCGGACAGGATCCCGTAGGTCGGGTCGGAGAACCACACGGCGCCATCGGGCGCGACAACGGCGTCATTCGGCGAGTTCAGCCGCTTGCCTTCAAAGGCGCGTGCGATCACGATGCGCCTGCCATCGAGCTCGGTGCGGCTGACACAGCGCGTGCCATGCTCGCAGCTGATCAGGCGGCCTTCGCCATCACGCGTATGGCCGTTGGCGAAGTTGGAGGGCCTGCGAAACTCTACTACGTTGCCCTCGCCTGCGCCGTCAGGCACCCACCGCAGGACGCGGTTGTTGGGGATGTCGCTGAACAGCAGGAAGTCGCCGGCCGGAAAATACACGGGGCCCTCCGCCCAACGCGTGCCGGTGAAGAGCTTTTCTACAAACCCGTTCGGCGGAACCAGTCCGCGAAAACGCACATCGTGCAGCAGGAAATCGCCCCGGATGCCATAGCGGTCAGCCAAGATCACCTCACCCTGGCCGAACGGCCATACAGCAGCAGCATGCACAGGATCAGCGCGCCGTAAATGATCTGGCGGCCCGCCTCGGGCATCTGCAGCACCGCAAGCACGCTTTGCAGCAGCACGATGAACACTACGCCTGCAACGGTGCCCAGGTAGCTGCCGCGGCCGCCCAGGATGTTGGTGCCGCCCAGCACGACCGCGGCGATCGCGGGCAGTACGTAGGGATCACCCATGGCCTGGTAGGCGTTGGCCGAGTAGCCGGCGAGCAGTATGCCGGCGAGCGCTGCCAGAGCCCCGCAGGCCACGAAGCACAGCACGATGACTTTGCCGGTGCGCACGCCGGACAGGTAGGCGGCGCGCTCGGTGTTGCCGATGATGTACACGTAGCGGCCGATGGCAGTGCGCGCCAGCACCAGGTAGAACAGCAATGAGACGGCCACCCAGGTCCACACGGCATTGGGCACGCCAAACGTCCTGCCGACGCCCAGTGCACGCATCAGCTCGGTAGCGCCGTGCACCGGTGCATGCCCGCCTGAGTAAAGGACCATCAGGCCCTGCAGCACGGCGTTCGCGCCCAGCGTGAAAATCATCGAAGGGATGCGCAGGATCGCCACCCCCAACCCATTGACCAGGCCGATCAACGCGCCGCAGGCGATGCCTGCGGGGATCGCCCAGCCGGCGCCATAGGTGGCGCCCGCGGCGGCGGCCATCATTGCCCCGGTGGTGATGGTCCAGGGCACCGACAGGTCAATGTGGCCCAACAGGATGACGGCCATGAGCCCGGCGGCTGTGATGCCAAGGAAGGCGGCGATCTGCAGTTGCAGCAGCAGGTAGCCCGGCATCAGGAAGTTGCTGTTGACGACGCTGGCGGCCAGCAGAAGGGCCAGCGAACACAGGGCCACCATGGCCGGCGGATTCAACAGCAGTCGCTGGAACACACGCTTGCTGGTGGCGGAGGAGCGCGGAGTGTCAACGGAGAGGCTGGTCATCAGAACAGGTCCAGGCGGTTTCGCAGGCGAAGCACGTGGAGCGCGCCGACGCACACAGCAGCCAGAAGGATGAGTCCTTCGAACAGCGGCTGCCAAAGCGCAGGCGCATTGAACACGAACAGCAGGTCGCCAATGGTGCGCAACACGAAGGCACCCAACACCGATCCCACCATGCCCCCTGCGCCCCCATAGAGCGAGGTTCCGCCGATCACGACCGCCGCGATGGAATTGAGGGTGTACAGGCCCGCCTGCGGCGAGCTGGCCTCGCCCGACAGGGAGATCAGCGACAGCAGCAACCCGGCAAGCCCTGAAAGCAGTCCCGCGGCGGTGTACGCGATGAATTTGGCCCGCTGCGACGGAACGCCCGAAAGATAAGCCGCCTGCTCGGACGACCCCACGGCATAACAGGCGCGGCCGATGACCGTGCGCCTGAAGGGCATCCAGCCCAGCACGATGACCACGGCCAGCAACACCAGCGTTGTGGGAATCGTGCCGAAGAGACGACCGGTCAGCGCGTCTGACAAGCCCTCGCTGACCTCCCCGCCCGGCGCAGGACGCAGCAGCAAGGCCAGGCCGAAGAACACTGCGCCCGTGGCGAGCGTGACGATGATCGGCTGCAGGCGCCCGAATACGACGATTGCACCATTCAGGGCACCGGCCGCCGCCCCGGAGGCCAATACCAGCACCACCCCGAGTGCCACTTGCCAAGGCGCACCGTTCACCACGACGGAGGCCAGGCAACTGGTGAGCACCATCACCATCCCCACGGAGAGGTCCAGGCCGCGCGTGATGACAGGCAGGGTCTGGGCCATCGCAACGATGGCCAGCAGCGCCGCCTTGTTCGAGGCCGTGGTGACGATGCCGACCGATATCGAGCGCGGATGCTCCAGCAGGTACAGCGAAAACATCAGGATGAACACCACCAGCGCACTCAGCGGACCACTGTTGCGGCGCAGCCCTCGCAGCCATTCTTCCCTGTTCATGTGACGGCCTCCGGTTCGGTTGAAGCGAGGGATACGTTGAGGGATGAGGCCACAATCGCCTGCTCGGTGATCTCCTCCCCGACAAGCGTGCGCGCGATGCGTCCTTCGTACATGATCAGGATGCGGTCCGCCAGGCCGATCAGTTCTTCGTAGTCGGTGGAGTAGAGCAGGATGGCCACGCCCTGGGAAGCAAGCTGGCGCAACAGGACATAGATTTCCTGCTTGGTGGCCACATCGATGCCGCGTGTGGGATCGTTCAGCAGGAGCACGCGCGGCTGGGTCATCAGCCACTTGGCGATCACCACCTTCTGCTGGTTGCCCCCGGACAAGGTCTGCACCGGGTCTTCCACGGAACCGATCTTGATGCGCAACTTGTCCACCATCTGCGCCACGGCCGCCTGCTCGCCCCCCGGGCTCAGCAAGCCGTAGCGCGTGAGCGCCTCCAGCCGGGCAAGGCTCGCATTCTCCCGGATACTCATGGGCAAGACCAACCCTTCGGTCTTGCGATCCTCCGGGATGAGGGCAATCCCCAGCCCGGGTTGCTTGCATATGTGTGGCGCCAGATTGGTGACCGGTTGACCAAAAACCTCGATTTCGCCGTGCACACCCTTAAGCACGCCGAAAAGCGCCAGCAGCAATTCGCGCTGCCCCTGTCCGTCCAGCCCTCCCAGGCCGACGATCTCGCCTCGCAGAATCTCCAGCGAAATGTCCCGGAGGCTGGGCTCCCAGCTCAAGGACTTGACCGTGACAGCCGGTCGCGCATCCGTGGCCGGACCGGTCTTGGGCGGGTACGACTTGGCGACGTCACGACCGATCATGAGTTGCACCACTTCAGCGTCGGTCCGCGTGCCGTTGGCAAACGTGTCGACGCGGCGACCACTGCGAAAGACCGAACAGGTACCAGCGAGCGCCTTGACCTCGTGCATGCGGTGCGAGATGAACAGCGCTGCGACGCCCTGGTCTCGCAGACTGAAGAGCAGGCGGTACAGGCGTTCCACGTCTTCGCTGCTGAGGGCGGAGGTCGCCTCGTCCAGGATGAGCAGGCGCGGCTGCGCACCTAGCGCCTTGGCAATTTCGACGACCTGCCGGCGGGATAGCGGCAGGTCGCGCACGCGGTCCATGGGATGGATGTCGCCGCAACCCAGCAAGGAGAGTAGCTCGGTAGCTCGCTCTTGCTGAGTCCTGGCGTCGATCAGGCCGTACTTCATCGGGGGCCTGGACAGGAAAATGTTGTCGCACACGGACAAGTCCGGGACCAGCGACAGTTCCTGGAACACGCAGACGATGCCGCGCTCGCGCGCGGCGTTCGGAGAGTCCAGCCGCAGTTCCTTGCCGTCCAGCAGGATGCGACCCGCGTCGGGCTGAACGACGCCGGCGATGATCTTGATCAAGGTCGACTTGCCGGCACCGTTCTCGCCCAGAACAGCGTGGATTTCACCTGCCGTACAAGCAAAGTCCGCGCTGTCAAGCGCACATACGCCGCCGTAGTGCTTGGTGATGCCCTGGAGTTCGAGCAAGAGTTTCTGGGTCACGAAAAGAAAAGCCTCCAAACAGGAAAAAGCCGGGCGCGGCCACACAGCCCGGCGTTAAAACTCCAAGGCTGATCTCAGGTATTTCCCTCGCTCTGCTTCATGATGTCCGGCGCCGTCAGGTTGATGTTGCAAGGCGGAAACTCGTTGGCCACGTAGAAGGTGTCGGGCAAATCCGGGTAGAAGTTCTTGCCGGGTGCCATGTTCTGGTATTCCACGTAGGGAATGGGCACCGAGATGTACTGCGGCAGCTTTTGGCCTTGCAGTGCGGCGATGGCCGCCTTCAGGGCCACGGAGACCAGGCCAGGCGACTGCGCGGCCGAAGCGCCTTTGAGGCCGTCCTTATGGTGCTGATAGACCATCTTGCGAAAGCCATTTTCCCCTTCCGCACCGATCGGCACGAACGGGTGCTTGGCCTCGATCAGCGCACGAATGGTGCCGTTGGATCCAGCCTGCGTGTAGATGCCGTTGAAGCGGCCATGCACGGCAATCGCGTCGGCCGCTACCTTCTGCGAAGTGCCATCGTCCCAGTTGCCCACCACTTCGATGATCTGGACCTGCTTGTGCTTGTCCATGATCTCGCGGAAACCCAGGTGGCGGTCGCGGTCCACCGAGTTGCCCGGCAGGCCGCGGATCTCCAGCACCTTGCCGCTGGTCACGCCATTTTTCTCCAGCCAGCGGCCCATCAGGCGGCCCATCTCCAGCTGGTCTTCGTTCACCTGAATCACCTCGTCGGTGTCGAGCACATTGTCGAACGGGATCAGCACGACACCGGCCTCCTTGGCGCGCTTGATCACCGGCTTGAACGAGGTGGGCGACACCGCGATCGTGAGGATGGCGTCGAAGCCCGCATTGATGAAGTTGTCGATGGCACCCAGTTGCGCAGCCACGTCCGTGCCGGTGGACACGACCTTCAGCTCCTTGATGTGCTGCTTCATCTCCGGCGTTGCTGCATAAGCCTTCAGCGACTTGATCATCTGGATGCGCCAGCTGTTGCCGGCATAACCATTGGCCAGCGCGATACGGTACGGCCCCTTCTTGGCCGGATACTGGATGGTCTTGGTGTTGCCGGAGAACGGCTTGAAGCAGGCCGGCTCGTAGGTCTGCGCCAGCGCCGGCGCGCCCAGGCCGGCCAGTGTTGCGGCCGCGCCCGCGGCCAGAATATCTCGTCTCGTTTGCATGCTTGTCTCCTGTTTAGAGTAAGCCGGTCTCTGAAGCCGGCGAGCTGACAACGGCGCAGGATTGCGCGAAGCATTTGGCCAGGCCAAAACTTAACCAATTCATTTTTGGTCTGGCCATAACGGACCGCATCAGGGCTTTCCCTTGACTTGCGCCGCTTCGAAGGCTGCATCGCCCCTCAGGGCCCAAGGCGCCGCAGGCGGGTCAGCCTGCCTGCGACGCCAACACGGACGGCGAGCTCCAGGAGCGGGGCGACATGACAGTCCGGAAATCCTCGACCGTCGCGTTGCGGCCGCCAAGTAACGTGGCTTCGCGCTTGTGGAACTCAGGATCGGAGAGAGTAATACTGTCGCGGACGATGGAAACGAGGACGTACTTTCCATCGTGGGCGAGGAACCGGAATCCG
Source organism: Polaromonas sp. P3_B4 (assembly GCF_056402835.1). NCBI lineage: Bacteria > Pseudomonadati > Pseudomonadota > Betaproteobacteria > Burkholderiales > Comamonadaceae > Polaromonas > Polaromonas sp. P3_B4. The sequence continues at coordinate 25,536 of NZ_JBFUGQ010000002.1, read as the reverse complement.
CGTTCCTTCACGGATCACGTCAGCATGATTGGCCTTGTGCAGGGGTCAGGCCGGTAACGATATATTTGCTAATTTGGACTGACCACTCTCGGCAGCGAGCTTTCGAATCTCGGAAAACCTGGGGAGACTCCCAGCAGCGGAAGCGGTACTTTCGCAGCCTCTGATACTCCGTTCAAAATTCGTTCCGGCATCTCGCCATCAAACAAGGCCGGCCCGGCCAGGCGGTCGACCCAGTCCAGAAGCTGCATGCCGCAGTACACCACGTGGCGCCCACGGATGGTGATGCGCAGTCCCCGGCGGTGGCGCTGGAAGACGGGCTCCCCGACCGCGTCCTCGAAAGCTTTCAGCCGGTGGCTGGCGCCCGACAGGGACAAGTGGCAGCGACGCGCAGCTTCCGACAATGAACCGGACTCGGCGCAAAGCACCACGAGCCGGATCGAAGCGAGATCGAAGCGTTGAAGGTTGATAAATTTGGTCATGCCAATTTTTTGAATGTACCAATTTTGGTCTGACCAGACAAGGTTTTTCCACCACAACTTACCGGCCATGGCCACGCAGGGGCACCGCCCGACGGTATGATCCTTTCGTTACACCTTCCCCGTCATGAGAGTTACCAAGCCTGCCGAACCCCGCCGCCTGTATCAGCAGATCGCCGATCAGATCAGGGAATTGATCGCCAAAGGATCGTTCCAGGTCGGCGACCGTCTGCCGGCCGAGCGCGAGCTGGCATTGCTCCTGGGCGTGTCCCGCCCTTCGCTGCGCGAGGCATTGATTGCCCTGGACGTCCAGAGCAGTGTCGAGATCCGTGGCGGCTCGGGTGTCTACGTCTGCCCTCAACCTAAACGCACTTCCGGGAAGGCCACACCCGCACTCGGCGAGAGCCCAAGGGAACTGATGCAGACGCGCTCCGCCCTGGAGAGCGCGGTGGTGATCCTTGCCTGCGCGCGCGGCACCCCTGAGCAGCTCAAGCAGCTTAGGACGATCGTCACGAGAATGAGGGCTGAAACGGATCGCAACCGCGCCCCGCTGGATCTTGATCGACGCTTTCACATGACGCTCACGCAGATGAGTGGTAATTCGGTTATGGCCCGCATCATCGCCGAGTTGTTCGATGAACGGCACAGCCCGATCTCGGCCAAGCTGTCTTCGAAATACGAGAACCCACGCACCTGGAAGGCTGCGCTGAAGGAACATGAAGCTATTCTCAGCGCTCTGGATGCACGCGATCCGATAGCCGCACAGGCTGCCATGCTCGCCCATCTGCGCGCCTCCGAGCTGCGTTGGGTGGGGGACTGACCCCGTCCCCTGAGGTGTGCATCCATGAGCGCACGATGCGCGGATTGCTATCGCTCGCACCGGAAATTGAATTGGTGCCGGGCCCGAGTCGAGCCTAGCATCGCGCGTGCCCCCCGCCGCTGCACATCGCAATTTAGGAGACGATTCACATGAACATGCAAACTCGCTATCCCAGCCTGAAAGACCGGTCCGTCCTCATCACCGGGGGGTCGACCGGCATCGGTGCCACCTTGGTGCGGCAGTTCGCAGCGCAAGATGCGAAGGTCGGGTTCATCGACATCGACGTGGACAACGCACTCGCCCTTCAGGCAAGTGTGGCGAAGGAGCTCGGCAAGCGCGTGCATTTCATGCGCAGCGACGTCACCGACACTGACGAAATGCGCCAGGCGATCAAAGTGCTTCGCTCCCAGATCGGGCCGATCCGGGTGTTGCTGAACAACGCGGCCAACGACGAGCGACACCTGATCGAGGACACGACACCGCAATCCTGGGACGCGGGTGTCGCCGTGAACCTGAAGCACCAGTTCTTCGCGGCACAGGAAGTCGCGCCGGACATGAAAGCGCTGGGCGGTGGCTCCATCGTCAACTTCGGCTCGGTCAGCTGGATGCTCAAGCAAGGCGGCATGCCGGTTTACACCACCTGCAAGGCGGCCGTGCAAGGGCTCACCAGGAGCCTGGCGCGAGACTTCGGGCCCTTCCGCATTCGGGTGAACACCCTGGTGCCGGGTTGGACCATGACGGAAAAACAGTTGCGGCTGTGGGTCACACCCGAGTCCAAGGCAGACCTGGCCCGTGCGCAATGCCTGCCGGGGGATTTGATGCCTGAACATATTGCGAAGGCAGCAATGTTCCTGGCTTCCGATGACAGTGAAATGATGACGGCGCAGGACCTGGTCATCGATGGAGGCTGGACATGAGCGACGGGCCACTCGAAGGCTGTTGAGTTCCGTTGAAAGCCCGAACGGGAACGCGGGTGAAACCGGACGCCAGCAGGCTTGTCATCATCGCCAAAATCGAAACTCAGCCTTCAACGGCTCTATTGAAGTATGGTTTTTCAAGCAGGTAATACAGTCCACTAGCCAAAATTATGACGGCGCATAGAACCACGGCGTAATAAAAAAACACCATGCCGATTGAATCAGCGGGCGAAAAGCGGTTAAGAAAAGTGCCGATTACTATCGCGTGAATGATGTAAAAAGAGTAGCTGATTTTCCCAATGAAGCGCAACAATGTATGAGCAAAAAACCGCTGCACTTTACTTCCTTCCTGTAAGCAAGCTTGCAAAATGACGGTAAAAAAAATACCCGCAATTATGTAAAAACCTGCTTGAAAAGGATAAGTCACAATTCGTCCGCTCCAAAGAGACCAAATTATTTGCAAAATCAAAATGCCCAAAAATGACGTGCCTACTGCAGCCTGCCAGACAGCCGACTGGACAATTGACTCCTTAAACCTTTGAAACAAGACCAGGGCGACACCAAACAAAAATCCAATGAATCGCTCCGGTTGGAAAAACACTGGCCAGCCAATGACTTCACGTGCCAGATATGGGAAACTGGCTGCAAGTAGAGCTACCGTGACAATCAACCAAATCTCGTTTTTAAAGTTCAGTGCCGCCGCTGCAAAAATGAACAGGTAAAAAAGCCATTCCCATGTTAATGACCACGTTACATCGTTAAGTAGTGGTACTCCAAATAGGGGGGCAAGAAAACTGGCATTCAACGCCACAATTCCAATGCTGATTCCTGTGGTACCGGTTGCAACGTAGAGGCAAACAAGGACATGAACAGGAAGCAACCGAAGTGCGCGTTTTTTAAAGAATGAAAACCCTTGGCGCTTACCGCGAATGCTCAGATAGATTAAATATCCGCTGATCACAAAAAACAGATCAACACCCAAATGCCCTGCGCGAAGGATGCCAATCACCCTGCTCAGCAGACTGTCGTTGGCCAGGAAGTAGTTTTGGGCGGAATAGAAGCCAAAAAAATGGACGTTGAATACCATCAGTATTGCCAACGCCCGTAAACCATCCACTGATCCTATGCGCGACCTTTCCAGGTCGAAGGTTGCTTTGAAGCTTTCCAAGCTAACACCGAACAACCTGGAAGTCATGGGATTGTAGAAAACCTACAAGAATTGTAGAAACGCCCCAGAACCCTAAAAGGGCGCTGGGGCGCATGGAATATGGTGGCCTGGGGCGGAATCGAACCACCGACACAAGGATTTTCAATCCTCTGCTCTACCGACTGAGCTACCGGGCCTGAGCCTCAGATTATATATCACCAGAAAGGGAGGCCCGGCCCGCTGGGGGCCGGCGAGTCAGACGCCGCGTTTGCCGCGGGTCAGATCCACGCCGAGTTGCTTGAGCTTTCGGTAGAGGTGGGTACGCTCAAGGCCGGTTTTCTCCGCCACACGGGTCATGGAGCCGCCTTCCTTGGCCAAATGAAATTCGAAGTAGGCTTTTTCAAATTCGTCACGTGCATCGCGCAGGGGCTTTTCAAGCAAAAAGCTTTGTGTGGCCTGAGGACCCAGGTCGACGGGTGTCGGCAAGGTCCCGCCGGTCATCACGGCTTCTACCGTGAGGTCGGCTGCGTGTGCCGCGGGGCTGCTGTTCATTACGGCGGGTTTGCGGGGAGCTGCCTTGGTGAGGCCCTGCTCCACGGCCTTCAGGAGTTTTTGCAGGGTGATGGGTTTCTCAAGAAACGCCATGGCACCGATCTTGGTAGCCTCGACTGCCGTATCGATCGTGGCGTGGCCGCTCATCATGATGACGGGCATGGTCAGCAAGCCACTGGAAGACCACTCCTTGAGCAGCGTCACGCCGTCAGTGTCGGGCATCCAGATGTCCAGTAGCACGAGGTCGGGCCTGGAACGTCCGCGGGCGGCGCGGGCCTGAGCGGCGTTCTCGGCGAGCTCGACCTGATGCCCTTCGTCATTAAGAATTTCTGAGAGAAGGTCGCGTATGCCCAGCTCGTCGTCGACCACCAGAATATTTGCCATGATTGAATTGCTGCCTGCCTGTTATTGCGAATGCCGTGCGGATATCGAAGTGTTACTGAATGTGTTGTTAAGCCACAACTGCAAATGATAACGACACTTGTGCCCCTTGCACCAAACCGTCTGCTACGCGATTTGAAATATCGATACGGGCTCCGTGTTCATCTGCAATTTTTTTGACGACCGCGAGCCCCAGACCCGTGCCCTTTACCTTGGTCGTGACGTAGGGCTCGAACGCGCGTTTAAGGATATGTTCGGGGAAGCCCGTTCCGTTGTCGCGCACCGTCAGACGCACACGCCTGGACGTTTCAGAGTATTCGGTCTTGAGCGTAACCCGTCCGTCCTCCTTGCCTTCCTGCGCATCCTGGGCGTTCTGCAGCAGGTTGTGGATGACCTGGCGCAGCTGCTGATCGTCGCCCTGGATTTTCGGGGCCTTGGGGTCCAGCTCTGTAACGACCGGAACCGCGGCACTGCCGCTGCGCAGTTCGCTGTGATCGTCACTGAGGTAGAGCTGCATCACATCGTTGATCAATGCATTGAGGTCAACAGGCTTGAGTTCGGCTGCCGGCAGGCGGGCGTAGTCGCGGAATTCATTCACAAGCCGCTTCATCGCGTCGACCTGGTCGACGATGGTTTTGACGGATTTGGTGAGCAACAGCTGCTCGGGTTCGCCGACCTTGCCGGTGAGTTTCATTTCGAGGCGCTCAGCCGACAGCTGGATCGGCGTGAGCGGATTCTTGATCTCGTGGGCCAGGCGGCGCGCCACCTCGCCCCAGGCCTGCGCGCGTTGGGCCGACACCATTTCGGAAACATCGTCAAACACCAGCAAAAACTCTTCGGTGCCCGGCATCTTGGCGCCACGGGCGATCAGCGTGATGGCGTTGTCGGGCGCACCGGGCACGGCCGCGTTGAGCTCAAAAGACTGCTGCCAATGCTCAAGCCCGTGCGGCGCACCATCGCTGAGGTAATCGGTGAACTGGGCCAGCACATCTTTGGCAAACAGGCCCAGGCCTGGCACTTCGCCCAGCGATTTTCCGTGGTATGCCGCCAGCGGCGCACGCAGGATGCGGGTAGCCCCAGGGTTGCTGGACTGGATGCGGCCATGCACATCCAGCACGATCACGCCGGCGGTGAGGTTGTCCAGAATGGTCTGCAGGTTGGCGCGCGCGGCATCAACCTGGCTCATGCTTTGCTGCACTGCCGAGCGGGCATCGGCCAGCTGCTGTGTCATGTCGGCAAAAGAACGCGTGAGCCCGCCCAGCTCGTCCTTGCCCTGCAGGGCGGCCTTGGGTGTCAAGTCGCCCTGGGCCACTTGGCGCACGCCCTCCGCCAGCACCAGCAGCGGCTTGGCCAGCTGGTTGCCCAGCACCACGGCCAGCAGTACCGCACCGAATACGGCCAGGAACAAGCTGAGCGTGAGTGTGCCTATATACATCTTGCGCAGGCCTCCGCGTGCCAGCGCGCGCTCCTGGTATTCGCGGTTAGCTTCCTGGACGGCGACAGCATTGGCCACCAGGCCCTCAGGCAGCAGCTGGGTCACCTGCAAAAACCGCGCGTCGCCCAGCACGTTCACATTGGGGTTGTTCACCACGGCAATCGCCTTGACCCGCGCAACGGCCCCCGGCGCGGTACCGGCAGCCCCACCTGCGGCCAGCTCGCCGTTGCCGGCAGACACCACCTCATCGAGGCCTTCAATCTGCGTGACGACGCGCTGTGTGCGTGCTGCGCGCAGTTGCTGCACCGAAGGGCGTTCGGGTTTCAGCAGAAATCGCGACTCACCTGCGCTGGCGATCACCTGGCCCGAGGGGCTCCAGAGCACCACATCGCTGGCCTGGAGCTGGTCGCGCAGGCGTTCAAGTGCGAGGCCAGCCATGGCGTCCGGCGTCTCGGAAATTTGGGTGGCGGCCTGTCGTGTCTTGTTGCCAAGGTCGGCGGCCAAGGTGTCCAGCGTGGCCCGGCCCAGGTTCAACCCGGCCGCCAGCGCCCCCTCCACTTCCACGTCAAACCAGCTTTCAATCGACCGCGACACAAACTGGTAGGACACCACATAAATCATCAGCCCCGGCATGAGGCCGACCAGCGCAAAGATGGCGGCCAGCTTGACCAGCAGCCGGCTGCCGAAGCGGCCGCGGTACAGCCGCAGTGCAAGGCGCGCCACAATCCATCCGATGACCAGCAGCAGCAAGCCGGCAACGGCCACGTTGAGCACAAAGAGCAGTGCGTAATTGCGCTCGTACAGCTCGCGATTGCCGGTGGCCTGCGTCAGCAGGAACATCAGCACCAGGCCGAGCGCCGCGATGGCCCCCACCCCGACACCGACCGTCCAGCGAAAAGCCTTGCTGCTCTTGAGGGAGCCGCCGCTGACCTGCAGGTTCACTTGACGCCCTCGGCGCTGGAGACCACAGGCGTGGCGGGCTCCAGTTTCAGCCGCTCCCTGACCTGCGCGGAGATATTCCAGTCTTTTTGCCCGGCTACCCCGATCTGGAAGGGGCGCGGCAGCTGCGTCAGGTCGAGCCTGAAACTGAAATCAAGCTTGTGGGCGGCGTCGGGGTCGACCTCGGCCGCATCGGCGATTTTCCAGCGCGCCACGCGCTGGATGGCAGACAGGGCCTCGGGAAGGGTCTCGTAATTCTGGTTCAGTGTGGCGCGCAGGCCCGCCGAACTGGTGATGAGGCCCGAAGCAATGTTGACGCGCCAGCGGCGGGTCAATGGCTGGTATGCCAGGCGAACGGTGCGGGCCGCACTGGCCACGCGCGGGTCCGTCCAGTACCAGCGGTCGCGGTAAATGTCGGCTTCGACCACAAAAAACATCGGGATCCCCTTGAGCAGGGCGTCTTCCACGACCGCCGGAAGCTCAAACCGGACCTGCGCGGACAGGTGAACACCATCGTCACCGCGCTCCACGCGCAGCTGCGTGATCTCGGTGGCCAACGCCGGTCCCGGTGCGGCCATCGCGATGCAAAGGCACAGCCCTGGCAGAAAACGCCCCATGATGCCCACCGCACGCCGCCAGCTGTCAGCGGCTGCGTTTTTCAAGGAGGGCGTAATAGAAACCGTCGTGTTCACGCATCAAATTGTCCGGGAAGACCGTCGCTCCGACGCCACTTTGGGGGAGCAAATGCCCCGGCGAAGGCTTTAATAAGGCGTCGGTGTGGTGCGTAAGAAACGTTTGTATCTGGTTGTCGCCTTCCGCGCGAAAAACTGAACAGGTGCAATACAGCAGGCGCCCGCCGGGCTTGAGCAAAAGCCAGAGCGTTTTAAGCAAATGCGCCTGGATGTCGGCCAATTGGGTGATGTCCGTGGGCCGGCGCAGCCAGCGTACATCCGGGTGGCGCCGCACGATGCCCGAAGCCGTACAGGGTGCATCCAGCAGGATCGCGTCGAATGCCTGCCCATCCCACCAGGAATCAGGCTGGCCGGCATCGCCGACACGGATGTCAGCCTGCAGACCCAGGCGGTGCAGATTCTGCTTCACGCGCTCGCAGCGGCGCGCATCAATGTCCAGCGCTGTCACGTCGCAATCGGCCAGTTCAAGCAGGTGAGCGGTTTTGCCGCCCGGTGCAGCACAGGCATCCAGCACTTTCAGCCTCCCGGCTTCACCGCCCTCGGCTTTCAAACCATCCAGAAGCAAAGGCGCAGCCAGCTGCGCCGCGGCGTCCTGAACCGAAAAATGCCCTTCCGCAAAGCCCGGCAACGAGCTCACGGCCTGCGCACGGGCGAGGATGACTCCCTGCCTGCCGACCGGTGTTGCTTCAATATTGATAGCTGCCAGCGCATGCTGGTATTGGGCTTGAGTCGTTTTTCGCTCATTAATGCGCAAGATCAGCGGTGCCTGGGTATTGTTGGCCTGCAGTATGGCCTGCCAGTCCCCGGGGTGGTCCTTGCGCACCCGGTCTATCCACCACTGGGGATGGTTCCACACGGCCTGCGGGCTTTTCTCGGTGCGTGCCACCAGCTCCTCGCGTTCGCGCAAGAACCGGCGCAGGCACCCATTGATAAAGCTGGCCTGGTGCTGTGTGGCGTCGCCGCGCTTGGCGGCTTCAACGGTCTGGTCGACCAACGTGTGTGCCGTGTATCTGGCCCCCGCGCTTGTCGCTTCGCGGGCCTTCGGCGGTGCGCTGCCCCATTCAGAAGAAGAAGGGGCTAATTTTCCTGGGGGCGGCCCGCCGGAAAATTGTTCCGGCCAGCTGACATCGATTTCGTTCCAGGCCAAGGCGAGGGCGACACACAGCAACGCATCTGCCTCGGGCGGCGGCGGGCGGCGCGCCAGTTGCTGGCGCAAGGCCTCGGCGCGGCCCAGCCAGCGCAGCGTGTGAAAACCCAGCGCCTGGACGCCGGGCCGCAACGCGGCATCCACATCTTCCAGCGCGGCGGTCATGGACTGGCCATCACGCACGGCCATTAAAAGGGAAGCAGCGCCCTGAAGCTGGCGCCACAGGGGGACTTGGGTCGGGTTGTCTTGCATTTGTCTCACGGATACCGCCCGAAGGGGACGGCAACCTGTATTAGACCAGTAGCAAGTCCCCGCCGCGCCACCCCGAATTGCAAGCAGGGGCCGCGGGACCGGCTTTGCCGGACCGCAGGCGCAGCGGCCCCCTCGGGGGGCAGGGAGTTACGCGAAGCGAACGACCGTGGGGGCTAACTGAGACTGTCTGCCCAGATATTGCTCGCCCAGTTCAGCGCGTAGACGCCCTCAAGCTCGGTAGGCCCGGCACTGACGCCGCCGGAGCCGGCTACCGCCTTGAAAGTTTTCTCTGCCACCACATACTCATGCACGCTGGCCACATGGATCACATTCTTGTTGTCGACAAAGCTGTAGCAGGTATTGGTGAGCATGGGCGCGGGGTTGACCTCCCAGCCCGAGAGCTGGGCCACGATGGCGGCGGCCGCCACTTTGCCATGGTTGTTGGCCATGTGGCCGCTCTTGGGCATGGCCGGCGCGACCTGAATGGAGTCGCCGAGAACATGCACGTCCTTTGCGGCAGTGGATTCAAACGTCAGGTAATTAACGCCGCACCAGCGGTTGTTGGCCTGGTTGTTGAGGCCTGCCTGCACGGCAATCGTGCCGGCACGCATGGCGGGCAGCACATTGAGCACGTTGGCTTTCACGTCGTCCTGCACATCAAATTTGATAAGGCCGGCCTTCGCATCGACCGACGTGGCCTTGTGCTGGCCCCGGTATTCGACGATGCCCTTGTACTGCTCGGCCCACACTTTCTTGAAGAGCGGCCCTTTGGATGTCACGTCCGGATTGGCATCAAGGATGAGCACCTTGCTGCGCGGTTTGGCGGCCTTGAAGTAGCCGGCAATGACGCTGGCGCGTTCGTACGGGCCGGGTGGGCAACGGTATGGCGCTTCGGGAATGGTGATCGCGTAAACGCCGCCGTCGGGCATGGCTTCAAGCTGCCGGCGCAGCGCCACGGTTTCCGCGCCGGCCTTCCAGGCCTGCAGGACCTGGCCGGAGGCATTGGCGTCTTTCAGGCCCTCGATGCTGCCGAACATCAGTTCGACACCAGGCGAGACCACCAGCTTGTCATAGGCGATGGTGGCGCCGCCTGCCAGCGTAACCGTTTTCTTCGCGGTATCGATGGCGCTGGCGTAGTCCTTCACCACGGTGACGCCGTGGTTGCGCGACAGGCCCGCATACGACGTCGTAAGGTCGCCGATCTGCTTGCCGCCGCTGAGCACGAGGTTGGAGATAGGGCAGGAGATAAACGCGTCCTGCGGCTCGATCAGCACCACGTCGATCTTGTTGTCCGAGAGCAGGCGCACATATTTGGCAGCTGTGGCGCCGCCGTAGCCGCCGCCTATAACAACCACTTTGGCCTTGGAAGGAATCGAGGTGCTGGCGCAACCGGCCAGGCCCAGCAGGCCCAGGGCAGCGCTTGACTGCAGGAAAGAGCGGCGCTTGAAGCCCGCCAGCGAAACAGTGTGAGGAGACGTATTCATGGTGTCTGTTCCTTACTTCTTCTGTGCAGCAAAGTAGCTGGCCAGCGACTCGATCTGCGCGTCGTTGAAGCCCTTGCTGATCTGGTGCATCACCGTGGCGGGCCGCGTACCGGCCTTGAAGGCGTTCATCTGCGCAACGATGTAACCCTTGTCGAGGCCTGCAAGCGAAGTGACCGCGGAACCCTGAACCACTTTGCCATTGGTACCGTGACAGTTGGCGCAGGTTGCCGCCAGACCCCTGGCGTAGAGCGCTTCTTTGGTGCCGGCGTTTTGCGCCTGCGCCATGGGGCTGAGCGCAAGGCAGAGCAAGGGCAGCGCAAGGCGCTTGAAGCTCCTGAATATTGGAAGACGTAACGTTCTCATAGGTTCTCCTGTCGTTTTGGGGCAGCCGTCTTTTCAACTGACAATTTAACGTCGCGCTCCCTGCACCCTATAGGGAGTATCCAGTACTTCGGCAGCAGTTGGAGCCCTGCCGTTCAACCCAATGGCGATGTGCTTATTGGAAAGTTATTGCTGCCATGGCGAATCTAGAAAATGGCGTCCGGCCGCGTCGGCATTTCATCATCGCGCTGCGTGGGTAGCGCCTCCATTGACCGGCCATAGATGCGGCGAATGCGCTCGGCCAATGGAGGATGGCTGGCGAACCAGTGGGTATCTGCACGAAGGCCCACCAGCAGCATGTGCTGCACGGCCGGGTGCACGCTGCGCGGCATCAGCCCCTGCGCCTGCTGGCCCGCCACCTTGCGCAGCACGCCACCCAGGCCATCCTTGCTGCGCGTGAACTGCACGGCTCGCGCATCTGCCAGGAACTCGCGCTGGCGCGACACCGCCGCCTTCAGTGCACGCCCCGCAAGCCATCCGAGCGAGCCTGTGGTCATGATGGCAAAGCCGGGCAAGGCAAGGAAAGAACGCCCGCCGCTGTCGTTCTGCGCGCACATGCTGCGTCCGAGGTTGAAGACCATCTCAAGCCCGAACACCATACCGGCCAGCCGCATGTTCAGACGCGTATCGCCTTCGCGTATATGGCTGAATTCATGTGCCACCAAGCCCTGCAGCTCGTCGCGTGTCAGATACTCCAGTGCACCGCGCGTTACCGCCACCACCGAGTCGTCCTCATTCCAGCCGGTGGCAAACGCATTGATGCCCTCTTCCCGGTCGAGCACCATGGCCTGGGGCGGCCGCATGCTGGCGGCAATGGCAAGCTCACTCACGATGTTGCACAGCTTTTGTTCGGCCTCCCGGCTGGCTGGCCAGGCTTCCCGGGCACCCGCACGGCGCGCCAGCTTCTCACCGCCGCCCTTCAGCGCAGAGGTTTCCAGCCACCAGCCGCCAAACACGAACAGCAGGGTCATGCCCGTGTTGACCGCAAAGAAGTAGCCGGGGTAGCCACTGAAGCCGGGGGCCACCAGGCGCCAGGTGAGCGCCAGCGCGGCATTGACCGCCACAACCAGTGCAAGCACTGTCAAGCCGAACAGCACCAGCAGCCGCGTGGTCTGCCCGCGCGCTGTCTCCTGGCGCTCAAAAAAGCGCATTCACAGCCCCTCGGGTCATCTCACCCTTCAATACCCGAGGAGCACGCAGGCAGCTTACAGAGGATCCAAACCAGCCAGGGCCGCGGAACCGGCTTTGCCGGGCCGCAGGCGTAGCGACCCCCGAGGGGCTGGAGCCTGCGGCTCCAAAGCTGCTTGAGCAGCTTTGGACAGGCGACAGAGGCGAAGCGTCTCGCGAGCCGCGGCCTGCAAGGCCTCGCGTGATACACGAAGTGACAAGCGTGGGGGCCACGTTTTCAGAACTGGACACGCACAGCCTGACGCTCGGCCGGTGTTTCGGTTGCGCGCAGCATGGCTGAGGGCGCAAAACCGAACGTGCGGGCAATCAGCAGCGCGGGAAACTGCCCCTGCGCATTGTTGTAGTCCAGCACGGCATCGTTATAAGCCTGCCTGGCAAAACCGACCTTGTTTTCGGTGCTGGTGAGCTCTTCGCTGAGTTCACGAATGGTCTGGTCGGCCTTGAGTTCGGGGTAGGCCTCGGCTACGGCAAAAAGCCGCCCCAGGCTGCCGTCCAGCGACTGCTCGGCGGCGGCCAGCGCCACAACGGCGCCAGCATTGGCCGGGCGGCTGCGCACCGCATCGCTGGCCGTGCGCGCCTGGTTGCGCGCAAGCATCACCGCCTCAAGCGTGCTTTGCTCATGCTGCAGGTATTTTTTGGCGGCTTCGACCAGATTGGGAATCAGGTCGTAGCGGCGCTTGAGCTGCACATCGATCTGGGCGAAAGCGTTGGCAATGATGTTTTTCAGCCGAACCAGCCGGTTGTAGGCGCCTACGGCCCAGAAAACCAGCAAGGCAAACACAATGACGAAAACAAGCGTGCTAAGAGGCATGGATATTCCTTGGTGCGACATGAGCTGACACTCACCCGACAGCTCGGCGGGCGACTGCCGCGAGGTTAACTGTTTTTGGGCTCAATCGGCAAGCTTGCAGGCTGTTTTTGATTGCCACCAAACGCTATGATTTTTATAGCTGATTGCGCACGTCCGATATGCGCAAAACCCCAATTTCGCTTAGATCCCCGCCTGCATGATTGCCACGCGACGGACGTCCTGCCATAAAAAAAGCCCCACACCCTTGCGGGATGTGGGGCCTGGCGCCTTTTACGGCGCGGGAGTCAGTCTGGCTTACTCGGAAGCCGCGCTGTCGCCACCCGCTTCGGCTGCGGCGGGCATGGCTTCGAGCTCGGCCGCTTCGGCTTCAGCGATGGCGCGGCGCTCTGCGTCGTCCATCTGGTCCTTGGCTTTGCGTGCCTCGTGGTAGGCCATGCCGGTACCGGCGGGAATCAGGCGGCCGACGATCACGTTTTCTTTCAGGCCACGCAACTCGTCGCGCTTGCCCATGATGGCAGCCTCGGTGAGCACGCGGGTGGTTTCCTGGAAGGAAGCCGCAGAAATGAACGAATCGGTCGACAGCGAAGCCTTGGTGATACCGAGCAACAAGTTGCTGAACGTTGCCGGAATCTTGCCGTCAGCGCGCAGGGCGTCGTTGGCATCCAGCATGGCAGAACGCTCGACCTGTTCACCAGCGATGTAGCTGGAGTCACCCACGTTTTCAACGACCACGCGGCGCAGCATCTGGCGAACAATCACTTCAATGTGCTTGTCGTTGATCTTCACGCCCTGCAGACGGTAAACGTCCTGCACTTCGTCGACGATGTAGCGTGCCAGCTCTTCCATACCCAGCAGGCGCAGGATGTCTTGCGGGTCGGCCGGGCCGTCCACAATCGACTCGCCCTTGTTGACCACCTGGCCTTCGTGCACCAGGATGTTCTTTTCCTTCGGAACCAGGTCTTCCCAGACCTTGCCTTCAGGATCAGTGATCTGCAAGCGGACCTTGCCTTTGGTTTCTTTACCGAAGGACACAGTACCGGTCATTTCAGCCAACGTGCCCTTGTCTTTCGGCGTACGGGCTTCGAAGAGCTCGGCAACACGCGGCAGACCGCCGGTAATGTCGCGGGTCTTCTGGCCTTCGATCGGGATGCGGGCCAGCACTTCGCCGGGGCCCACGTCCTGGCCGTCACGCACCTGGACCAGCGCACCCACCTGGAAGCCAATCGTCACCGAGTGATCGGTGCCGGGGATCTTGACTTCATGGCCGGAGGCGTCAATCAGCTTGACCTGCGGACGGATCACTTTCGTGGCGCCGCGGCGTTTCGGATCGATCACCACCAGGGTGGACAGACCCGTCACATCGTCAACCTGCTTGGCAACCGTCACGCCTTCTTCCACATTCTCGAAGGCCACCTTGCCGGCGAACTCGGTAATGATGGGGCGCGTCAGCGGATCCCAGTTGGCCAGAATGGCGCCGGCCTTGATGGTCTGGTCGGCCTTGACGGTCAACGTGGCACCGTACGGCACCTTGTGGCGCTCACGCTCACGGCCGTGTTCATCATGGATGATGATCTCGCCGGAACGGGCGATCACGACCAGCTCGCCCTTGCTGTTGGTCACATAGCGCATCGGCGCATTGAAACCGATCACGCCGTTGGACTTGGCTTCGACGCTGGAGGCAATCGCTGCGCGCGATGCGGCGCCGCCGATGTGGAAGGTCCGCATCGTCAGCTGCGTGCCGGGCTCACCGATCGACTGCGCGGCGATGATACCGACGGCTTCGCCGATGTTGATGAGGCCGCCGCGACCCAGATCTCGGCCATAGCACTTGGCGCACAGACCGAAACGGGTTTCGCAGGTCAGTGCCGTGCGCACTTTCACTTCGTCCACGCCGGCTGCTTCGAGCTCTTCGATCAGGTCTTCGTCCAGCATGACCCCGGCCTTGGCCAGCACCGAGCGGTTTTCCGGGTGCAGGATGTCTTCGACCGCTGTGCGGCCGAGGATACGGTCGCGCAACGATTCGATGACTTCACCACCTTCGACGATGGCGCGCATGAGGGAACCCTCTTGCGTGCCGCAATCTTCTTCGGTGACCACCAGATCCTGAACCACGTCGCAAAGGCGGCGCGTCAGGTAGCCGGAGTTGGCCGTTTTCAGCGCCGTATCGGCCAGACCCTTACGGGCACCGTGGGTGGAGATGAAGTACTCCAGCACGTTCAGGCCTTCACGGAAGTTGGCGGTAATCGGCGTTTCGATGATGGAGCCGTCTGGCTTGGCCATCAAACCGCGCATACCGGCGACCTGGCGAATCTGCGCAGCGGAACCGCGGGCGCCGGAGTCGGCCATCATGTAGATGGAGTTGAAGGACTCCTGCTCGACTTCCTTGCCGTTGCGGTCCAGTACTTTTTCTTTCGAAAGCTGGGCCATCATCACCTTGGACACTTCGTCGCCGGACTTGCCCCAGATGTCGACCACCTTGTTGTAGCGCTCGCCGGACGTCACGAGACCCGAGACATACTGCTGCTCGATTTCTTTGACTTCCTTTTGTGCGCGCGCAATGATGGCGGGCTTTTCCTTGGGGATCAGCATGTCGTCGATGCAGATCGAGATGCCGGCTTTTGTCGCCAGGCGGAAGCCCGACTGCAGCAGCTTGTCGGCAAACACCACGGTCTCTTTCAATCCGCACTTGCGGAAAGACACGTTGATCAGCTTGGAGATTTCCTTTTTCTTCAACGCCTTGTTGATGTTGGAGAAAGGCAAACCTTTGGGCAGGATCTCGGACAGCAGTGCACGGCCGCCCGTGGTTTCCCACAGCTTGGTCGACGGCACAAATTCGCCGGTGGCCTTGTCTTTGGTGTACTCGGTCAGGCGCACGCTGATGCGGGCGTTCAGGTCAAGCTCACCCGCGTCAAATGCCCGGCGCACTTCGCCGGTGTCGGAGAACACCAGGCCTTCGCCCTTGCCGTTGGTACGGTCGCGGGTCGTGTAGTACAGGCCCAGCACAACGTCCTGCGAAGGAACGATGGACGGTTCGCCGTTGGCAGGGAACAGGATGTTGTTCGAAGCCAGCATCAGGGTGCGGGCTTCCATCTGTGCTTCTACCGACAGTGGTACGTGGACAGCCATTTGGTCACCGTCGAAGTCGGCATTGAAGGCCGAACAGACGAGCGGATGCAGCTGGATGGCTTTGCCCTCGATCAGGATGGGTTCAAAGGCCTGAATGCCCAAACGGTGCAGCGTAGGCGCACGGTTCAGCATCACAGGGTGCTCTTTGATCACCTCTTCCAGGATGTCCCACACCACTGGCGTGCCGGATTCGACTTCCTTCTTGGCTGCCTTGATCGTCGTGGCGATGCCGCGCGACTCAAGCTGCGCAAAGATGAAGGGCTTGAACAGTTCCAGCGCCATGAGCTTGGGCAAGCCGCACTGGTGCAGCTTGAGTGTTGGGCCCACGGTGATCACGGAACGGCCGGAGTAGTCGACGCGTTTGCCCAGCAAATTCTGGCGGAAACGGCCTGACTTGCCCTTGATCATGTCGGCCAGAGACTTCAGTGCGCGCTTGTTGGCGCCCGTCATGGCCTTACCGCGGCGTCCGTTGTCGAGCAACGAGTCCACAGCTTCCTGCAGCATGCGCTTTTCATTGCGGGCAATGATTTCAGGCGCCTTCAGCTCCAGCAAACGGCGCAGACGGCTGTTGCGGTTGATCACGCGGCGATACAGGTCGTTCAGGTCGGAGGTCGCAAAACGGCCGCCGTCCAGTGGCACCAGCGGACGCAGGTCCGGCGGCAGCACAGGCAGCACGTCGAGCACCATCCAGCCCGGTTTGATGCCGGACTTCTTGAACGCTTCCATCAATTTCAAGCGCTTGGCGTTCTTCTTGATCTTGATTTCGGAACCGGTCAGGTCGTTGCGCAGCTTCTCGATTTCAACGTCGAGATCCAGCCCTTCGAGCAGGTCCTTGATGCCTTCCGCGCCCATCTTGGCGGTGTATTCATCACCGTATTCCTTGCGCTTGGCGTCATAGTCGTCTTCCGACATGATGCTGAATTTCTTCAGCGGGGTCATGCCGGGGTCGGTGACTACATATGCTTCAAAGTACAGCACGCGTTCGATGTCGCGCAGCGTCATGTCGAGCACCAGGCCCAGGCGCGACGGCAGCGACTTCAGGAACCAGATGTGCGCGCACGGTGCGGCCAGATCGATGTGACCCATGCGCTCGCGGCGAACCTTGGTTTGTGTGACTTCAACGCCGCACTTTTCGCAGATGACACCGCGGTGTTTCAGGCGCTTGTACTTGCCGCACAGGCATTCGTAGTCCTTGATGGGGCCAAAGATCTTGGCGCAAAAAAGACCGTCGCGCTCTGGCTTGAAGGTACGGTAGTTGATGGTTTCAGGCTTCTTCACTTCGCCGAAAGACCACGAACGGATCTTCTCGGGCGAAGCCATGCCGATCTTGATGGCATCAAAATGCTCATCCGGCGTGAATTGCTTGAACAGGTCGAGTAATGATTTCATGAGTTAAATCCTTTTCTTTCCTGTTGATTAGCTGCGTTCGAGTTCGATGTCGATACCGAGCGAGCGGATTTCCTTGACCAGCACGTTGAACGACTCGGGCATGCCGGCCGTGATCGCGTGCTCGCCCTTGACGATACTTTCGTAGACCTTGGTACGGCCCTGCACGTCGTCCGACTTGACGGTGAGCATTTCCTGCAGCGTGTAGGCGGCGCCGTACGCTTCCAGCGCCCAGACCTCCATCTCGCCGAAACGCTGTCCGCCGAACTGCGCCTTGCCGCCCAGCGGCTGCTGGGTGACGAGCGAGTAAGGACCGGTCGACCGTGCATGCATCTTGTCGTCCACCAGGTGGTGAAGTTTCAGGAAGTGCATGTAGCCCACCGTGGTCGTGCGCTCGAACGCATCACCCGTACGGCCGTCATACAGCTGGGCCTGGGTACGCGTTGCCGTCAGGCCCTTGGCCTTGGCAATGTCGTCCGGATACGCCAGCTGGAGCATGCCCATGATCTCGGCCTCGGAAGCACCGTCAAACACGGGAGTGGCAAAAGGCACGCCAGTGGTGAGGTTGCCGGCCATCTCGATGATGTCGGTATCCGACAACTTCGCCAGGTCCTCTGCGCGGCCTGACTTGTTGTAGATCGTTTCCATGAACTTGCGGATTTCCTGCACCTTGGCTTCGGCTTGCAGCATGTCCCCGATGCGATGGCCCAGGCCCTTGGCGGCCCAGCCCAGATGCACCTCAAGCACCTGGCCCACGTTCATCCGTGAAGGCACGCCCAGCGGGTTCAGCACGATGTCGCACGGTGTGCCATCGGCCATGTGCGGCATGTCTTCGACCGGAACGATCTTGGACACGACACCCTTGTTGCCGTGACGGCCGGCCATCTTGTCGCCAGGCTGCAGGCGGCGCTTGACGGCCAGGTAAACCTTGACCATCTTGAGCACGCCCGCTGGCAACTCGTCGCCCTGCGTGAGTTTTTTGCGCTTTTCTTCGAAAGACAGGTCGAAGCTGTGGCGCGTCTGCTCCATCGAGTTCTTGACGCTTTCGAGCTGCGCAGCCACTTCGTCATCGGCAGGACGGATGTCAAACCAGTGGTACTTCTCGACATCGGCCAGATAGGCCTTGTCGATCTTGGTGCCCTTGGCCAGCTTCTTCGGGCCGCCGTTGGCAACCTTGCCTATCAGCAGTTTTTCGATACGGTCGAACGCGTCGGCCTCGACGATGCGCAACTGGTCGTTCAGGTCCAGGCGGAAGCGCTTGAGTTCGTCGTCAATGATCTGCTGGGCGCGCTTGTCACGCACGATGCCTTCACGGGTGAAGACCTGCACGTCGATCACGGTGCCTTGCGAGCCTTGGCTCACGCGCAGCGAAGTGTCTTTCACATCGCTGGCTTTTTCGCCGAAGATGGCGCGCAGCAGCTTTTCTTCCGGTGTCAGCGTGGTCTCGCCCTTGGGCGTGACCTTGCCGACCAGCGTGTCGCCCGGCTGGACTTCAGCGCCGACATAAATGATGCCGGACTCGTCTAGGCGGTTCAGCTGTTGCTCGGACAGATTGGGAATGTCGCGCGTGATTTCTTCGGCACCCAGCTTGGTGTCACGGGCCATCACGACGAGTTCTTCGATGTGAATCGAGGTGTAGCGGTCTTCGGCCACTACGCGCTCGGAGATCAGGATCGAATCCTCGAAGTTGTAGCCGTTCCATGGCATGAACGCGATCAGCATGTTCTGGCCAATGGCGATTTCCCCCAGGTCAGTCGATGCACCGTCGGCAATCACGTCACCCTTGGCCAGCTTGTCGCCGATCTTGACGATAGGACGCTGGTGGATGTTGGTGTTCTGGTTGGAACGCTGGTACTTGATCAGGTTGTAGATGTCCACACCGACTTCGCCGGCGAGGGCTTCTGCGTCGTTGACGCGCACCACGATACGGGTTGCATCAACGTAGTCCACCACACCGCCGCGATTGGCAGTCACCACGGTGCCGGAGTCAACCGCAGCAACCCGCTCAATGCCCGTGCCGACCAGCGGCTTTTCAGGGCGCAGTACAGGCACGGCCTGACGGGACATGTTGGCGCCCATCAACGCGCGGTTGGCGTCATCATGCTCGAGGAACGGAACCAGGGAAGCCGCCACCGAGACGATCTGTGCAGGAGACACGTCCATGTACTGGACGCGTTCTGCGCCCACCAGTACGGACTCACCGTTTTCCCGGGCAGACACGAGGTCACCGGTCAGCTTGCCGGCATCGTCCAGAGCCGCGTTGGCCTGGGCGATGACGTATTTGCCTTCTTCGATGGCCGACAGGTAGTCGATCTGGTCGGTGATTTTGGCGTCCACCACACGGCGATACGGGGTTTCAATGAAACCGTATTCGTTGAGGCGGGCATACAAGGCCAGCGAGTTGATCAGACCGATGTTCGGACCTTCAGGCGTTTCAATCGGGCAGACGCGTCCGTAATGGGTCACGTGCACGTCGCGCACTTCAAAACCGGCGCGTTCGCGGGTCAAACCGCCCGGGCCAAGAGCCGATACACGGCGCTTGTGGGTGATTTCGGCCAGCGGGTTGGTCTGGTCCATGAACTGCGAGAGTTGCGATGCACCGAAGAACTCTTTCAGCGCAGCCGAAATCGGTTTGCTGTTGATGAGATCGTGCGGCATCAGCGGCTCTTGCTCGGCCTGGCCGAGACGCTCTTTCACGGCCTTTTCGATACGTGCCAGACCGGTACGGTACTGGTTTTCAGCGAGTTCGCCGACACAACGCACGCGGCGATTGCCGAGGTGGTCAATATCATCGACTTCACCGTTGCCGTTGCGCAGGTCCACCAGGATCTTGACGACAGCGAGGATGTCCTCGTTGGTCATGACCATGGGGCCAGTGGACGAATCACGGCCCACGCGGGCATTGAACTTCATGCGGCCGACCTTGGACAGATCGTAGGTATCCGGGTTGTAGAACAAGCGCTGGAACAGGGCCTGCACGGCATCTTCGGTGGGTGGCTCGCCGGGGCGCATCATGCGGTAGATGGCAACGCGCGCAGCAAACTCGTCTGCGGTTTCGTCGGAGCGCAAAGTCTGGGAAATGTACGAACCCTGGTCGAGTTCATTGGTATACAAAACCTGCAGGTCCTGCACGCCGGCAACGCGCAACTTCTTCAGCAGCACTTCGCTCAGTTCATCATTGGCCTTGGCGATGATTTCACCGGTCTCAGCATCAACGATGTTCTTGGCGACCACACGGCCGATCAGGAAATCTTCGGGAACGCTGATCGTCGTGGTGCCGCTTTGCTCCAGCTCGCGGGTATGGCGAACCGTGATGCGCTTGTCTTTCGCGACCACGACCTTGCCGTTTTTGTCGGTAATGTCGAAACGGGCCACTTCACCGCGCATGCGCTCGGCCACGAATTCCATCTGTGCACCGCTATCCATCAGGCGGAAATTGTCGAACACAAAGAAATTGGCCAGGATGGATTCCGGGTTCAGGCCAATGGCCTTAAGCAGAATCGTGACAGGCATCTTGCGACGACGGTCAACCCGGAAGTACAGGATGTCTTTGGGGTCGAACTCGAAGTCGAGCCACGAACCGCGGTAGGGAATGATACGGGCCGAAAACAGGAGCTTGCCCGAGCTGTGGGTCTTGCCCTTGTCGTGTTCAAAAAACACGCCAGGCGACCGGTGCAACTGGGACACGATCACGCGTTCGGTCCCGTTGATCACAAAAGAGCCCTTGTCGGTCATGAGCGGCACTTCGCCCATGTAGACCTCTTGCTCTTTGACTTCCTTGACCACCTTGGACTGCGATGTGGAGGATTCGCGGTCATAAATGATCAGCTGCACCTTGGCACGTACGGCCGAGGCGAAAGTAAGGCCACGAGTCTGGCACTCGCGCACGTCAAATGCGGGTTTGGCCAGGTTGTACTCGATGAACTTCATCTCGACAAAACCATTGTGCGAGACGATGGGGAAGGCGTTTTCAAACGCTGCCTGCAGGCCTTCAACGGTCCGCTTTTGAGGCGCACGGTCGGCTTGCAGGAACGCTGTGTACGCGTCTTTCTGCATTTGCAGCAAATAGGGAACAGTCAACACGCTTTCGCGGTTGCCGAAGCTTTTGCGGATGCGTTTACGTTCGGTGTAGGAATAGGCCATGAGTTCTCCGCGTTGATGGGCTCTGGCGACTCTCGTGCCCGAATACACCACGTATTCAGGCAGCTTGGTGGTTGGCCACTACCAACCATGGCGGACGGTGACGCATTGCACGTCACCCGAACCAAGGCGTTTTCTGCAGTCGGGGTCAGAAAACACTGGAAAAAGGACTGGTATCAATCATTTTTCCAGTGTTTCTACAAAACACTGAACAGGCTGCAGGCCTGTCAGGGTTCGAAGAACACTGGAAAGCAGACGGTTAAGTCTGCTTTTCGGTGTGTTCCTTGAAACACGAAAGGCTGGAAGCCCGACTACGGTCTTCCAGCCTTCTCAAACACCAAGAATTACTTGAGTTCGACTTTCGCGCCAGCTTCTTCGAGCTTCTTCTTCGCAGCTTCTGCGTCAGCCTTTGGAGCGCCTTCCTTGACGTTCTTCGGAGCGCCGTCAACCAGGTCCTTGGCCTCTTTGAGGCCCAGACCGGTGATTTCGCGAACGGCCTTGATGACCGACACCTTGTTGGCGCCAGCTTCGAGCAGCACGACATTGAAGTCGGTCTTCTCTTCAGCAGCTGCAGCAGCACCGCCGCCACCGCCAGCAGCGGGAGCAGCCATCGCAGCTGCGCTCACGCCAAATTTCTCTTCGATGGATTTCACCAGTTCGTTGAGTTCGAGGACCGTCATGCTATCCAGCGCGGTCAAAAATGCGTCTTTATCGAATGCCATTTTGAATTTCCTAAAAAGTTGGGTACAAATTACGCTGCTACAGCTTCAGCTGCTGCGGGGGCATCGGCTGCGCCGCCGCCCTTTTTGGCCGCCAGGGCGCCCAGCACAACGGCCGTACGCGACATAGGCGACATCAGCAAGCCACACAACTGGGCGAGCAACACTTCCTTGGAAGGAATGTTGGCCAGTTGCTTCACGCCGTTCACGTCCAGGGATTTACCGCCAAATGCACCACCGCGAATCACCAATTTGTCATTGGTTTTTGCGAAGTCAGCGACTACTTTTGCAGCAGCCACAGCATCTGTGGAAAAGCCATAGATCAGCGGGCCCGTCATCTGGTCGGACACGACTTCGAATGCACTGCCTGCCACGGCACGGCGAGCCAGGGTGTTCTTCAGAACACTCAGGTTCACGCCTTTGTCGCGGGCTTGGCTGCGCAGACGGGTCATGTCAGCGACCGTGATACCACGGTATTCCGCCATCACGAGCGTTTGAGCTTTAGCGGCGAGGCCAGTCACTTCATCAATGACGGCTTGTTTCTCACTGCGGTTGAGACTCAAGGTCTACTCCTTAAAAATGTGTGGTCAGCTTCCAGCGGCTTTCACCACCTTCAACCTTCAACACGCTCATGTTCAGCGACCAACTGTTTCAGATTCTTTGCAAAACCATCTGCAGCGGGACCGCCATCTGCGTTGGCTGTCTTTCGATTAAGCGGCAAGCCCAAAAAGCCTGCCACGCCAACGGTCTTTGATGACCTGCCGGAACGAACCCCGGCAGCCCACCACATTGGGCGCCCTTTGCGGGGCACCCAAATTTCTGCGATTACGCCGCGATGGTTTGCGTGTCGACGCGAACGCCCACACCCATCGTTGACGAAACCGCAACTTTCTTCAAATACACACCCTTGCTCGAAGCCGGCTTGGCTTTTTGCAACGCGTCGATCAGTGCAGCCAGATTGCCTTGCAACTTGGCGGTGTCGAACGAGCGGCGGCCAATCGTGCCGTGAACAATACCGGCCTTGTCGACACGGAACTGGACCTGGCCGGCTTTGGCATTCTTGACGGCTTGCGCCACGTCAGGCGTCACGGTGCCAACCTTGGGGTTGGGCATCAGGCCGCGGGGGCCGAGCACTTGGCCCAGCGTACCCACGATACGCATGGCATCAGGGGAAGCAATCACCACGTCGAAGTCCATCTTGCCTGCCTTGATTTCGGCAGCCAGATCGTCCATGCCGACGATGTCTGCGCCAGCGGCTTTGGCTTCTTCAGCCTTGGCACCCTGGGCGAACACGGCCACGCGCTTGGTCTTGCCGGTGCCGTTTGGCAGCACGACAGCACCGCGAACGACCTGGTCGGATTTCTTGGCATCGATGCCGAGCTGCACAGCCACGTCGATGGATTCATCGAACTTGGCGACAGCAAATTCCTTCACGAGGCCAAGGGCGTCGGAGATTGCGTACAGCTTGTTGCTGTCGATTTTGTCGCCAATGGTTTTTTGGCGTTTGGTCAGTTTGCTCATACAACACCCTCCACCGACACGCCCATGGAGCGGGCCGTGCCAGCAATCGTACGAACTGCAGCGTCGAGGTCAGCAGCCGTCATGTCTTTCATTTTGGTTTTGGCGATTTCTTCAAGCTGTGCGCGGGAAATCTTGCCGACCTTCACCGTGTGCGGCGTGGACGAACCCTTGTCGAGCTTGATGGCTTTTTTGATCAGGACGCCTGCCGGAGGCGTCTTGATGACGAAGGTAAAACTCTTGTCGGCAAATGCCGTGATCACCACAGGCAGTGGCAAGCCTGGCTCAACACCTTGGGTCTGCGCATTGAATGCCTTGCAGAATTCCATGATGTTCAGGCCACGCTGACCGAGCGCAGGGCCGATCGGGGGGGACGGGTTGGCCTTACCAGCTGGCACTTGCAGCTTGATGAAGCCGACGATTTTTTTCGCCATACTTTTCTCCTTGCGGGTCATAACGCCTGAACGCTGCCAAGGCAGGTCCGGGCTCCCCGGGGGTTACACAACTCAAAAACAATCCGCAAGGACCGTTTCGCGCCGAGTTGCAAGGCGCGAAATTATTTACCGAATCGAAATTACGTTTTTTCGATCTGGCTGAATTCCAGCTCTACCGGCGTTGCACGTCCGAAAATCGTGACTGAAACGCGAACCTTGTTTTTGTCGTAATTGACTTCTTCGACCGTACCGTTGAAGTCGGTGAAAGGACCATCCTTGACGCGGACGTATTCGCCCGTTTCAAACTCGACCTTGTGGCGCGGTTTCTCGGTGCCAACCTGCATCTGGCTGACGATCTTCTGAACGTCTTCCTCAGAGATCGGGGCCGGACGATTCTTGGCGCCACCGACAAAACCCGTCACCTTGTTGGTGTGTTTCACCAGATGCCAGGTCTCATCATCCATGACCATTTCAACCAGCACATAGCCCGGAAAAAATCGGCGCTCGGTCGTCTTCTTCTGACCGTTCTTGATCTCAACCACCTCTTCAGTGGGCACCAGGAAACGACCAAACTTGGACTGCATGCCCGCGCGGTTGATGCGCTCAACGATGTTGCGCTCGACCGCTTTTTCCATGCCGGAATAGGCATGGACGACATACCACTGCATGCCTGGGGTCGGCGTGAGAGACGTTCCCGCCGCCACTTCGCTGACTACCGTGCCGTTCAGATCGCTCATTATTTTTTCCATCCCAGGATCAGGTCGTAAAACACCCATTCGAGCGTTTTGTCCGTAAGCCACAAGAACAAGGCCATGATCACCACAAAACCGAATACATAGGCCGTCATCTGGATGGCTTCTTTACGAGCCGGCCAGACAACTTTCCGGACCTCGCGCCATGAGTCGCGCCCAAAAGCCACAAATTGCCTGCCCGACTCCGAAGTCATGAACACAGCAACCGCCGCCACCAAACCAGCAATCAAGGCACCCCACTGGGCTAATTGACCCTGCTTGGCAAAGAAATAGAAGCCCACCAGCGAGGCCAGCACCAGCGCGACAGCCACAGCCAACCTGGCCTTGTCGGCGTTGGTACTGACAGTTTCAACTTGAGAAGAGGCCATGGTCGCCGATTTCCTGTTCAATCTTCATGCGTCTCTGCAGACGCTTAAGCCCACCTGGAGTTTTTGACTCCTGGCGGGCTTGCTTTTTATCTTTTCAAACCACCCTCAGCATCGACACTCATCAAAGCCGGGTGGCAGGGGCAGTAGGAATCGAACCTACAACCTTCGGTTTTGGAGACCGACGCTCTGCCAATTGAGCTATACCCCTCCATCAAACCTTACAAATTACGCAATGATTTTGGCAACGACGCCGGCGCCGACGGTCTTGCCGCCTTCGCGGATGGCAAAGCGCAGGCCTTCTTCCATGGCGATCGGGTTGATCAGCTTGACGGTGATCGACACGTTATCGCCTGGCATGACCATTTCCTTGCCTTCTGGCAACTCGATCGCACCGGTCACGTCCGTCGTGCGGAAGTAGAACTGGGGGCGATAGTTGTTGAAGAATGGCGTGTGGCGGCCGCCTTCGTCCTT